>JAUNBX010000043.1 GCA_030526875.1 Clostridium perfringens
TTGCAAATACATTTTCTATAACAAAAGCTCCTGCAATAAGATAGGCTATACTCATTCCAAAAGCATTCATGCATGCCTTTAAAGAGTTCTTTAGAACATGTTTGAGAATTATAATTCTATTTCTTAAGCCTCTAACCTTTCCATAAAAAACATAGTTTTCATTCATATTATCTAAAACACTACTTCTTATAAGACGAACATAGGTCGAAACCTCTGTTAAACTTAGTGCAATTGCAGGTAATATAAAATTCTTAAACCCTGTAGCACCTCCACTTGGTAATAGTTTGAATTTTACACTAAAAAAATAAATAAAAATTATTCCAACTAAATAGCTTGGCATTGAACTTCCTATAAAAACTAATATACGAACAATTTTATCAAAAAAGCTATTTTTATAAATAGCACTAAATACACCAACAGGTATACTTACAAATACCACAATAACTAAAGACATTAAAGATAATTTTATGGTATAAGGAAGACATCTTGTTATTTCACTTAAAACAGTTCTAGTTGTATTTGTATAAGATATTCCAAAGTCTAAGTGAAGACAATCTATAATCCAATTAAAATATCTAATAAAAAAAGGTTTATCAAGTCCTAGCTGTATTCTCATAGCTTCAATAGCTTCATCTGTTGGCACTATTTCATTTACTCTAAGGGCCACCTCTGCTGGGTCAGATGGCATAAAATTTATTAATAAAAATGCTATAAAAGATATTGCAAAAAGCATTGGAATAATCAGCAATAATCTTTTAGTAATATATTTTCTCACTAAAATACCCCCTATTATGTAATTAATAAACCAGCCTAAATTTTATAGACCGGTTTATCATTAAGACTTATTCACCTATGGTCATTTCTGCAAAAGGCACTTCGTATTGAGATTGGCTAAATGTAACATTACCTATTTTATTATTGTATATTGCACGATTTGTTTGATAAGTTAATGGAATATATACAGCTTCTTCATGAAGAGTTTCTAAAACATAAGAGTAATATTCTTGCCTTTTTTCTTCTGTTGTAGCCTTTAATGCATTTAAAATAGCCTCATCTATTTTTCCTTTTTCCTCTAAGCCCTTTTGTGCCTCATAATCTCCATGAACTGATGATTCTCTCATACTAGTTAAAAATGATTGTGGATCATATGGCTCTCCCCAAGATTCATTAAATAATATATCAAAGTTACCAGCCTTTGCACGATCAGTATGGGCTTGTGCCTCTTCCCCCGCTATCTGTAAATTTACCCCTATTTTAGCTAATTCATTTTTATAAAACTCTGCTATTGTTTTATCAGTTACATTATCAACAGAATAATGAAGAGTAAATGCTAATTCTTTCCCATCTTTTTCTCTATAACTTCGTCCATCAACTTCTACCCATCCAGATTCATTTAAAAGTTCTTTTGCTTTTTCTAGATTATAAGAATAAGGTGTTAAATTAATATCTGCATATGGAACAGTATCTGCAAATAAAGTGTATGCTGGTGTCTCTAACTCTGAAAATATTACCTCTGAAATTATCTCTCTATCTGTTGCATACTGAAGTGCTTGTCTAACTCTAACATCTCCTAATATTTCATCTTGTGTATTTATCATCATAACTCTAGATGAAACTGGTTCTGATATCTGCGTATCAAACTCATCTGAATCTAAAAATTTAGTATATGTTTCTGAATCTATCATATTAGCTCCATAAATCAAATCAACTTCACCATTTTCTAGAGCTAAAACACGACTTTGGCTATCTGGAATAACTTTTACAGTTACTTCTTCTATATCAGGAACTTGTCCCCAATAATCTTCATTAACTTTGAATACCGCATACTCATCTGTAACATTGGTATCCAAATAATAAGAACCTGTCCCTATATACTCTGTAACACCGTTTTTAGTAGTTCCATCTATAAAACAATTGGGTGATATAAATCTAAAAGGTCTTGCAAGTCCAATCTCAACTAAAAATGGATAATAAGCCTCTGATAAATGTATTGTAAGCTCATATTCTCCAGTTACTTCAATACTTTCCCCGCCATTTTCATTAACCTCTTCCATTAAACTTACACATTCTAACCACGAATGTCTGTCTGCATTATCTAAAATAGCGTCAAAGTTTTGTTTTGCAACTTCAGCATTAAACTTTACCCCATCTGTAAAATGAACATCTTCTCTTAGCTTAAATACATAGGTTTTACCATCTTCAGACACTTCATAACTCTCTGCAAGCCAAGGAGATACACTTCCATCATCATCTATTTTAACTAAAGACTCATATAGAAGATTTTGTGCAAATATTTCTCCACTGTATAAATGGGGATTTAAATCTCTTATATCCCTATAGTTTGCATAAACTATCTTTTCTTCGCTATCATCTAAAGAAACAGTTGATGTATCGCTACTTCCACATCCTACAAAAAGCATATTTGCTGTAATAATAGCTGAAACAACTCCTATTAATTTTTTATTTCTTAAAATCACTATATTTTCCCCCTAAAATACTCTTATATAAATTTTATATATAAATCAATCTAATCTATCTGACTCTTCTCTAAAATATAAACAGTTGCTAATATTTTAATTATTAACAACTGACTTTCTTTATCACTATTTTATATTATAACATTTATTTACTTTTATTAGTAATATTAAATTTGACTAACCCTGCTATTCCATTTTGGCATAACTAAATACTATTTACATATCTCTTCTTTTAAAACATTTATAAAATTTGATGCCTCTTTAGACAGTTCTTCTCCTTTTCTAGCAACATATCCTATATATATATCATCAGTACAATCTATAATATCAACAGGTTTAATATTTAAAGTTTCATACTCTTTATTTTTAAACTTTAAACTAAATTTACAAAGGTCTGTATTCTCAAGAAGACTAGTTATCATATGGTTACTGTTTGTTGTTATTACATTACAAAAAGATTTTTTATTAGTATTTTTAGATATATGAAGATTTTCTAAATATTGCTCTAAAGAAAAGAAATCTCTAGTTGATTGAATAAATTTTAAATTTAAAGTTTCCTTAAGCGTTATACTCTCCTTATCATAAATTGGATTATTTTTTCCAACATATATACAGGGTTTTTTATAATCTAAAACATGAAACTCTAAGTTTTTATGATTTAGATTATGAGTAAAGCAACATTTTTGGTTATCTAGAATATAAACTATTCCAAATTCAGAAAGACAGTTTTTAACATTTTCTATTATTTGCTCTACATTTCCTTCTAAAAATTGTATCTTAAGATTTTCATCTTTATATTTACCATAGTAATCACATAGTACTTTTGAAATTATATGATTTTGATAACATGAAATATTTAATTTTCTACTAGATTTATCATAAGATATAGATTCTATAATATCAACGTTTTCTAAAACCCTTTTTGCATAATCATAGATTTCATAGCCCTTATCAGTTAATCTAACACCTTTGCTATTTCTATTAAAAAGTTCTACATTGGTCTTCTTTTCAAAAGCTTTTATAACTTTACTAACATTAGATTGAGATGTAAAAAGTTCTTCTGCTGCTTTATTAATACTTCCACAATCAGCTACTGTTATAAAATACCTAAGCTGTTTTAACTCCATATAATTCCCCCTTAATTTAATTATTATCCTGATAATATCAACTCATCGTAATATTGTCAATTTTTCAAATAAAGTTCAACGATTAATTTATATACCTGTAATTTCAAAAAAATAAGAGTATATTAAAATTTTAATACACTCTTACTTATTCCATTTAACGGATTTAAAAAGACTATAAAGAAGTATAAGTCCTAAAATTAACGCTATTATAAATCCTAAAACTCCTAAAGCTGGTATATCTAAAAGTTTTGGTGTCATTCCCGTTGTACAAATTAAACTAGATGATATTAAAAGACCAGTTATTATAATTCCCATAACTAGCTTATTTACCATTTTATCAATTATTCCTAAGGGTTCCTCTGCTGATGTGAACTCTAAATTTAATTTCAAATGACCCTTTGATGTTATTTTAAGAACCTCTGATAACTGCTGAGGTAGTTTCACAAGCTTTGTAGTTGAAGCATAAGCAGTCCTTGCAGCATTTTTAGCTTCTTTTTCTAAATTAAAATCTTTAAAAGCTTCACCTGCAACATGATTTGAAACAATATTTATGATATTAATTTCTGGAGCTAATACAGAAATAACTCCTTGAATTGTTATAAGGCCACGTCCTAGCATTGTAATTCCCTTTGGAACACTAATATTATGTCTATTTGCAATAGCTAAAACTTCCTCTAAAACAACTCCTAAATCAATATTAGATATTTCAGCCTCACCATATTTACTCATAAAGATATCTATATCCTCATAAAGCATTGAATGATTTATTCTTCCATTTATTATTCCTAATGTGAGTATAACATCTTTAAGCTTTCCTATATCATTTGTTGCAACAGCTATAATTGCACTTTTAATTAGACCTCTATCACGATTAGAAAGTTTTCCAACCATTCCAAGGTCTATCCAAACAATCTGTCCATCTCTTATCCTTATATTACCAGGATGAGGATCAGCATGAAAAAATGCATCATCTACTATTTGTTTTATGTAATTTTCACAAAGTTTTTCTCCCATATCCTTTAAATCATAGCCTAAATTAGTTAATGATTTAATATCATCTATCTGAACTCCATCAATATATTCCATAACAAGAACCTTTGATGTAGTATACTTTGTATAAATCTTAGGACATGTAACATAAACAATATCTTTATTTAATTTATAAAATTCTTGGGCATTTCTAGCCTCAATCAAAAAATCCATTTCTTCTTGAGATACATTCCACATCTCATCTAAAACAGCATCAAAATCTACAGCGCTTCCTACTTTCATAGCAATCTTAAGCATTACACTTGCTTTTCTTAAAAGTAAAATATCTCTAGACATTATATCTTTTATATTAGGCCTTTGAATTTTTAAAACTACAGGAGAACCATCCATTAAAACAGCATAGTGAGCTTGTGCAATTGATGCAGAACCTAATGGTTTTTCTCTAAACTCTAAACATAACTCTTCAATTTCACAGTTATATTCTTCTTTAATTACTTCTCTTACATCTTCCATTAGCATAGGCTTTACATCTGCTCTAAGCTTTGTTAATTCCTTGCAATAAGCCTCTGATAATATATCAGACCTCATGGACATAACTTGCCCAAGCTTTACAAATGTAGGGCCTAAATCTTCAATTATTAGCCTTAATTTTTCAGGAGTTATTCCCTTAACAATTTCATGTCTGGAAAGAACTCCTATTATTTCTTTTAATCTATCTTTATTTTCTCCTAAATTACTCACTTTGCTCTTCCTGTATTTTTATAAGCTTAGCCTTTAAAATAGCTAACTCTTCTTTGCTTAATTTATCAACATTGTTAAATATATAATCCTTCATATCATCATCATGGTTTATATCGCCATCTTCTCTATCTTTATTTTCTTTATTAAAACTTTCTTTCACATTATTTAAATTTCTTTTTAATTCTTCATTTAAAACTTTCCCTTGTTCTACTGTTAATTCGCCCTTTGCTACAAGAGTATCTACTACCTCTTTAGATTTTTCAGCTGTAGTTGCAACTGCACCTATTCCTACTAATATTATTTTCTTTAAATCTTCGTTTAAATTAAACATTATTTTTATCCTCCTTAAATTATATTAATTCTTATAAAACTTTACTTAACCTTTCCTTTAGATAATTATAGTATATTTAAAAACTATATTCTACCACAAAGATTATATTTCCTAAGGTAATTATCAATCTTACGTAATATTAATCCATAAATTATAATAGTTTAAAAATATTATTATCTTTATAACTATTTTATCATATTTATATAAATATATTAGTTAAAGGAGACTATAAATGAAACCAAATTCAAATAAAATATCTTTACTTTATGATATAGAAAAATATTGGACCTCTCGAACAGAAGGTTATAATAAGGTTAACGTTTCTGAGCTTAATAGTCATAAAAAAGATTTATGGAAAGATATAGTTGAAACAAATTCTCCCAACATTAATAATAAGAAAATTAAAGTATTAGATATTGGAACTGGTCCTGGCTTTTTTGCTATTTTAACATCTTCCCTTGGCTATGATGTAACTAGCATAGACTATACAGAATCTATGCTAGAAAAAGCTAAGTCAAATGCAGACATTTATCTTACTAATCATGAAATTAAATTTATAAAAATGGATGGACAAAATTTAAATTTTCAAGATGAAACATTTGATCTAATAGTTAGTAGAAACTTAACATGGAATCTTGAAAATCCAGCTAAAGCATATTATGAGTGGTTTAGAGTTTTAAAAAAAGGAGGCCGTCTTATTAATTTCGATGCAAATTGGTATCTTCATTTATTTGACAAAGAAAAAAGAAAAGCTTATGAAAGTGATAGAATAAATGTTAAAAAAATGAACCTTAACGATCATTACACTTGTACAGACATAGATGAAATGGAGAAAATTGCAAGAAAGCTTCCACTAAGTCAAACATTACGCCCTAACTGGGACAAAAAAATCCTACATAAAATAGGATTTAAATTTATAAATATAGATAGAACTATCGGAGATTTATTATGGAGTGATGAGGAAAAAATAAACTATAATTCAACTCCAATGTTTATGATTGTATGTGAAAAATAACACTCAAGGAGTTAACCTATGGAAATAAAGGAACGTATAAAAAATTACTGGAATAAACGTTGCAAGGACTTTACTCAATTAAGAATATCAGAATTAAACAGTGAAAAGAGGGATTTATGGCTTAATATTATATGTCCTAAATTAGACTATAGTAAAAGATTAAATATCTTAGATATCGGAACTGGCAGTGGATTTTTAGCTATTTTAATGGCATCCTTAGGGCACAAAGTAACTGGAATTGATCTAAGCCCCTCTATGATAAAAAGTGCAAAAAAATTGTCTAGGGATTTAAAATACAATATTGATTTCAAAATAATGGATGCTGAAAACCTTAATTTTCCAAATGATAATTTTGATGTAATAGTCTCTAGAAATTTAACTTGGACTTTACCAAACATTGAAAAGGGCTATAAAGAGTGGTATAGGGTTCTTAAACCTCAAGGAATATTAATGAACTTTGATGCTAATTATGGAAATGTATCTTTTTATAATGAAAGTAAAACTCTAAAGAAAGATAATGCCCATAAAAATATGGACGATATCCTTTTAAAGGAATGTGATGATATAAAGAATAATCTTTCAGTGAGTTTTAAAAAACGTCCATTTTGGGATATAGAGTTCTTAACCTCTTTAGGTTTTCAGTGTTCATGGGATTGTACAATTAGCGATAAAATCTATGCCACTGAAGATAAATTTTGCAATCCTACTAAAATGTTTGCTCTGTACTGCATAAAATAAATGCAAGCATCCTACTTTAAACTATTTAGATTAATTGCATAAAATAAAGATATTGTAATACTAACACAATTAACTATAAAAATGGACTACTATAATTTTATAGTAATCCATTTTTAATAACTATTAGTTTAAATAGATGAAGAGTCAATACACTTTTGTATAAATTTTATATTGTTCTGTTTTAAAATTTTACTTTTGAATCATATACATAGTTTGAGTTTTGAAAGTCTTATCCTTATTTTCATAGGTTAACACAATAGAGCTTGTTCCATCTTTTATACACTCTTCATTTATCTCTATAACTCTATTACTTAGGATACTTTCTATATCTACTAAAAAGCTTTCAGTTTTATTTGTAACTTTTACTTCCTTTAGAGATAATTTTTCTCCATTTACATCTATAATATCTTCATCTATAACAACTTTCCCATTAACTTAACTAGCCATTCCAGCTGCTATATATCCATTTTTTATTGATATACTCTTTAAATTTTTTAACTCCTTAAGGTATGATATATCTTGTATCTCACTATAACTTATATCAATGCTTTCTAAATTTTTAGCATACTGAATTCCGTCTAAATTATTAATTGGTTTTTGAGATATTAAGGTAGTAAGATTATACATATCAAAAACTGTTATAGTATCACTTGGTAGATTTAAAGTATCTTTTATAGTTTCTCTTAAATACTTATCAGAAATTGTTACAACCTCTGATAAATTTATGCCTTCTTTTAAATTTTCAATTGCTGCATTTATTTCTTGAACTAAAGTATCTATCTCTTCTTGAGTAGATGTTTTATTTTCCATAGCTACACTACATTTTTCTATAATAGTTTCTAAAGCTTTAACAGTTTTTTCAGTATAAAGAGATTTATCTATATTTTTTGCTCTATCTAAAATATTTTCTAACTCTCTATAATCTGTTGCCTTAACTAAATATTTATACCCTTCATTTAATAAGCTATATAAATCATCAACTTCTTCTTGATTATATCCATCACTTAAAGAATTACTTACTCTATCTAAAATATTTTTAAGATTTTCAAAACTTTCACTAGTATAATCTTCTTCATTTAATGAGAGTATAGTTTCTATTAATGAATCTAAACTTTCTCTGTTTACTTCTAAAGAACTGTTATTTACAGAGTAAAGCTTAGCATCTCCAAAGGTTCCATGGTCTGAGCCATTACCATTTTTTCCATCTGTTACAACTAATTTTAATTCACTATGCCCTGCAACATCTACTTCTATATATTTTTGTTGCTCTTTAGAGTTCATAACTCCTGTATCATATACTTTTTCACCATCTAACCAAACCTCAAAGCTCACAGATCCTACTGTTCCATACATTTGTCTATCTACTCCAACAAATGTTGAAAAATATCCATAGTCTCCTTTAGTTAAATCATAAGTTATAGTTGATGTAGAATGAGCTCCTATTCCCTTTTCATAGCTTACTATATTTCCTGATTCATCTGTAAGCCTTAAAATATTTGAACTAACTGATGTATCTTTTCTTACTTGTCCATAGCTTGTATTTACACTTTTCCACTCAATATCACTTAGATAATTATAGTTTTCCATATCAACTACATAAACTACTTTAACCTTTGAAGTTTTATTTCCATGACTATCTACTACAGTATAAGTCACATCATATTTTCCCGCTTTATTAAAGTTAACACTTTCTGATATTTCTACACTATTTGTTAAATCTCCATCTTCTGTGTCATTTGCACTAAATCCCTCATTTAAATTTATTTCTACTCCAAGTTTAGTGCTTACTGCATCATCTACATTAATAGTTGGATATTTACTTAAAATAAGTTCTTTAGCTTTATTTAAATCCCCTTCAAATAAAGAACTTGCCATATGATTTTTAACCTCTTCTTCTAAAGCACTTAATTTTCCTAAGGTATTATATTTTTCAGAAACTTTAGTTTTCGTACTATCTGTAAATAATTCATTATTTACTTTATTTCCAAGTATGTCTTCCCTATAGAATGACATTTCTCCTATACTTGCCCAAGCTCCATTTACTTCAGTAAACTTAAACTTTACTCTTCTTGCTAAAGTTTTTGTTATGTCAATTTCTATAACATCTGTGTAGTTTCCACTATTATAATTTCCCACTCCTGCTAAAACAAAGTCATCTCCAGTTGCCTCTTCTGAAACATATATTTCAAAGCTAGTTGCAAAGCCTTTTCCACTACGTCTTGCAGCGTATGCAATTTTGTCTATTTTAACAGCTTCTCCTAAATCAAATACAGCTTCATTTTTAAAGGAATCACTATTTGGCTTTCCTGTCTCAAAGTGTGTATTTATATTGTTATCTATAGCATAGCTAACTGCACTACTTCCATAGTTTCCACCGTTATTTGTGGCTGATACAACTGGTATTTTAAACTCATCATTATATTCATTTAAAGTGTTAAACTCACCATATCTAGATTTATAAACATTTAAATCTTCATAAACTGTTATATAAGATTTTTTCTCTACTACATTTCCATCACCATCTATAACTTTATATACAACCTCGAATCTTCCAAGTTTCCCTTCCTCATAAGTATTTGAAACTATTTGAACTTTGGAAGTTAAATCTCCATCTTCTATGTCTTTTGCTATAACGCCTTCCATAAAATCTATACTTTCCTCTAATTTATACTTTTTATCCTCTACCTTTATTTCAGGTTTAGAGTTATTAGTTGTAAGTTTAGTTTCAGCTATAACTCCATGATCTGATGTATTTCCATTATCCGAGTCATTTACAACTATTTTAAACTCTTTAACATTATTAACATCTATATTTACAACTTTAGCTTCATCATACCAAGTTATTTTTCCACTATTATAAACTTCTTCTCCATCTACATATATCTTAAATATAACACTTGAATTTTTTTGTTCAGCTATGCCTCTATCAATACCTACTAAAGCTTCAAAGCTTTCATAATCTTTATCTGATAAATCATAAACTATCTCAGCATTTGCATGAACTCCTATACCTTTATCAAAACTTTTAACTTCCCCATTAACTAAAAGCTTTAAATTATTATTTTTTCTAATTGAACCATACTGAGTAGTTCCACTTTTCCAAGTTAAATTAGATAAATAATCATAGCTGCTAACAACTTCAACTAAAACATCTTGAGATTTTGTTATATCATTATCTGTTATAGAATAATTAACAGTATAGATTCCTTTTTCTAAATTATTAACACTTCCTGTAACATTTATGCCACTTAAAATATTTCCTTTATAGTCATAAGCTTTAACATAATCTAAAGGATTAAAGTCTTCCCCTAATTTAATAGTTACTTTTCCAGTAGTTAAAAGTGTAGGCTCATATATGTTAACTGAAAGTGTATCCCCAGTAGATAAATCTTTTCCATAAGGCACTACTTCATAAGTGCTATTAAAGTCAAAATCAACATTTGTATCTGTATAAGAAGAATTAGATGTGAAAGCTATTACCTTACCATCTTTTATTATTTCATACCCTAATAAATTATCTAAATCACTATTACTTGTACTAAAGTTTAAAGTTATAGAATTATTTTCTATATTAGTAACCTTATCTAAATTAAAGGAAACCTCACTTGTAAATCCATTTCCATCATAACCAACTATTGTATTATTTAAATACCATATTTTTTTAGATGGTTTTTCATATTTACTCACCTTTTCTTTAGTATCATCATTAACTTCAAATCCATGTCTTGCAAAATATTCACTTAAATCAAGCTCTAATACATCAGATGAGAATTCAACTAAATATTGCATTCTTGAATTTACTACATCACCATTATCTAGCTGCACATCTCTTTCTCTATATAATTTATTAAGCTCTGCCCAGTATCCATCATAATACATTTCTAACTGCCAAAAGACTGCTAATCTTTCAAAATATCCTTGGTCTCTATAAGATTTTAGATTCTCCTCAACTACATTTTTATAAACATGGGATTCATAAGGAATTCTATTATCCATATCTCCATATTCAACAGAAGATAGCATTGCTATCATATTATTAGTTGTTTCCCCAAAAAGTCTGGCATTAACATCTATTCTATGTCCAATTTCATGAGTTAGCCCCCAAGATGATCCCTTATCCTCAAAGGGAATTAACATACTAATCATAACATCCCTTTGTACGCCAATATGATTTCCTGCTGCATACATATACCCAAAAGGTTGGGCAAGTCTTATATTTTCTCTTATATACATAGGATCATTTTGCAGACTACTTCCATCTAGTCCATAATACTTAAATATGTTATCCATATAGGTGTTATAAGAGTTAACTGTAGCCATTGGGTCTATTCCTTGATTTATATACGCTTCATAAGCACCTGTTGCTGTTCCTGTAAATATTAAATGGTCACTTACAAATTCAAAAGTATCTATAAGACTTCTCTTTGTAATATCTATGTTCTCAGCTTTATCTGTATCTAATCTTTCCTTATATTCTATTAAAAATTTCTTAAATTCTTCTACATCTGTATCTGCTGTAAGAAAAGGTATCCTCTCTCCACCTTCAATCCTAATTACAGGTGTATCTCCCTGTTCTTCCCCTGTATAAGGGTTTATTATATATATAGCTCCACCCTTTGTTACCTCATTTTTATACCAGTTATCTGTGTGAATTTCAGGAACTACTATGACATTTTTACCTGGTTTTAAGTTTACAGTTTTTCCCCAATTAGCAAAACTTCCTTCTTGTTGAGAAAAGTATAATTGTGGAAGAGGTCCTGACTCATCTGCCTCTAAATATACAGTTATAGTTTCCCCTGCCAAAGCTGCAACTCCTGTTGGCTGAATATTACTTCCAAATCCAAACTTTAAATTTTTATTTGCATGATTAACCATATTTCCATGTTGCTCTGCAACTATTATTCTTCCAGCAAAATCTGCTTCACTATTTAAAATAGATTTTGCAAGTTCTAATTTTTCTTTTAGTCCATTATAAAGAGGATGCTCCTTTGCCTGATTTACCATATTTTCTATATCATCTAGAGTAAATTCCTTATTAATAGTAGAAAATGTGTTATCTGTAAATAAGGAATCTACACTATCCCTTAATGTATCTTCTCTAAAAAACATAAATTCTGCTGCACTTGACCAAGAATCATAAGACTCATCAAACACAAACTTTAATCTTTTAAACTCAGTGTTTTCAAATTTAAATTCACAATAGCCTGATGTTCTTGTTGCTGTACCTGTTCCAACTAATTCAAAGTCATCACTATCTTCTGTTAAAGATGAATATATAGAAAACTTAGTTGCAAATCCCTTATAACTTGCATCCTGTCTTGAAGCATAAACTATTCTATTTATCTCCTCTACATTACTAAAAGTAATTATAACTTCATTTATATGAGATGCACTATTTGGTTTTCCCGTTTCAAAATGAGTTTGTAAGTTTCCATCAAAAGCTTTATTTAAACTGCTTGACGAATATTGTCCCCCGTTATTTGAATAAGATTTTATTCCACTTACTTTAAACTTATCCTCATAAGCCTTATATCCATCTAAGGAACTTAAAGTAAAACTACTTGTTTTTATGTTACTTTTAGTAGTTAATTGTTTTACTAAATCTTCAATTTCCTGCTTATTAATTTTTGAAGCTAATTCTAATCCATAAGCAATACTGCTAGGCGCTGCAAAACTTGTTAAAGTAGCAGCAATAGTTAAAGCTAGCATCTTATTTCTTTTCATTGTATTGTCCCCCTAATTTTGTAACGTATTTTTGCCATCACACTAAAGAACAATAAAAAAGGGTACTCTAAAAAAGAGTAACCCTACTTTACTATATAAACAAAAAGCCTTTAGTACTCTTTGGCAACTGGCTGGCGTAGCTTTTAAAAACCTTAGCCCCTATAGCTTTGTGTCCCTAGATTTCCCTAGGTTTACCTATTAAATTTTATTTCTTATAAAGTTATACTTATTAAACAATAAATGTAACTTAGTTCCTTGTTGATATTTTATACTAATTTTTTATACTTTTCTACTATTTTTTTAATATTTTGTATTTATTCTTGTGAAAAATAAATTTTTTTCACTATATATATATCTTTTTGTTTAATTATCTTATTATATTTTAAATATATTTATTTATATCTCTCAAATAAATCAGTATTATCTGGGACATTTTCAAGATATTTTATTTTTCCATTTTCATCTAGTGAAGCAATATCTTTTCCTGTTTGTGTATATACACTCTTATCTTTTCTCTTTCCACAAACCGCCCATCTAGTCTCATATAGATTTTTTTCCTCTATAAAGTTCCACCCTTCATACATATGTTTAATATCTAAGTTATTTTTAAAAATTAAATCTAGAAAGATCTCCCACTGATCTATCCCATTCTTTTCAACTCCATTTAATACAAAACATATATCCCTGGTAAAAAGATTATTTAACTCTTCCCTTGCTATGGTATTTGTTCTTGCTTCATCAAATAATCTAAAATATTTTTCTAAGACTTCCATACTTAAGCCCTCCTATATTTTTATTCTAATTTACTAATTATGATTATTTTTAATTATTTGTTTAATATATCATTTCCTTTTAATAAAATTAAATAACAAATAATACTACTAGTATAACTATTTATTTAAAACTAATATGATTTTACTTTTAAGTTCTATTATACGCAAAAAAAGCTGTAGTTTTCACTACAGCTTTATAAAATTAGAATTATCTTCTATTTTGTTCTTTTTTAGCTCTTCTGCAAGAAACGCATCTTGTTGGTTCATTATCGAATCCTTTTTCTTTGTAGAATTCTTGTTCTCCTACTGTAAATACGAATTCACTTCCGCAATCTCTGCATGTTAATGTTTTATCTGTCATTTAAAATTCCTCCTAAAATTAAAGAATCCAAATTGATATTGATAATAATCCCTAATTCAAGAGAAACTATATACCTAAATGAAACTTTTTTTCTTTTTATTGTTAGCATCTTTGCTACTCATTTATAATAACACAGTATTTAATTTATGGCAACAGTTATTTTAAAATAATTTAAATTAATTTATTTAAAACAGATTCACCAATTGTATCTTCTGGCATTTTTATTTCAAAGTTATCAGCTATAGTAGCTCCAATCGCCGCAAAACTGTTACTTGTATCTATTAACCCATGATTTTTCATAGAAGGTGAATATGCTAAAAATGGTACATACTCTCTTGTATGATCAGTTCCTGTATAAGTTGGATCATTTCCATGGTCAGCAGTTACTATTAGTAAATCATCTTGATTTAACTTTTCTAAAACTTTTCCTAAATTAACATCAAACATTTCAAGTTCTTTAGCATAGCCTTCTGGATTTCTTCTATGTCCCCATAAAGCATCAAAATCAACTAGGTTTACAAAACATAAACCAGTAAAATCTTTATCCATAATTTCTAAAGTTTGCTCCATTCCATGAACTGAGCTTTTTGATTTATGGCCTTCTGTTATTCCTTCTCCATCAAAAATATCCTTTATCTTTCCAACTGAAATAACATCAAAGTTATTATCTTTTAGCTCATTTAGAACAGTTCTTCCATAAGGTTTTAAAGCATAATCATGTCTGTTACTGGTTCTTTTAAACTCACCTTTTTTATTTCCAAGGTACGGTCTTGCAATTACTCTTCCAACTTTCCACTCATCTTTAAGTGTGATTTCCCTTGCAATTTCACAACATCTATATAGCTCATCTAAACCAAAAGTTTCTTCATGACCACATATTTGAAGAACTGAATCTGCTGATGTGTAAACTATCATATCACCTGTTTTCATTTGATGTTCACCAAGTTCATCTAATATTTCAGTTCCACTTGCACTTTTATTTCCAACTATTTTATGACCAGTTTTAGCACTTAGTTCATCTAATAATTCTTGTGGAAACCCAGTTTCTGTAAATGTTTTGAAAGGCTTTGTAATATGAAGACCCATCATTTCCCAGTGTCCTGTCATAGTATCCTTTCCAACACTTGCTTCTTTCATTTTCATTTGATATCCTAAAGGACTCTCTACCTTTTCTACATTGGCTATTTTGTGTAAATTAGATATCCCCATTTTTTGCATGTTAGGTATATTAAAGCTATCTTGAGACGCTGCAATATGTCCTAAAGTATCTACTCCAATATCTCCATACTCTTTTGAATCTGGCATTTCACCAATTCCTAAAGAATCAATTACAACTATAAAAACTCTTTTATATTTATTCATAAAATCACCTCTTCATTTTTATTACACTCTATTTTACTATGTGAATTGCTATGCTACAAGTATTCATATTTTTAGTTTTATCTATGTTCTATAACAATATTAGTTTTATATAAAAATGAAAGCATATTTTACTGATTAATTATCATTTCTTTATATTTAAAATGAAATTGTTATAAAATCTCTAGTATTTGAATTTATTGATTTTTTAGTAATTTATAAGTTTTATAAAAGTATAATAAAAATTCTTTTTTAAATTAAATTAATACCTAAATTCTTTAAAATCAATGGTTATTAAATAAGTATCTAACTTAGAACCTATTATTTATTAGTTAAATAAATAATAGATTCTAAATCTAATCTTCCTGTAGACATTGTCTTTACATCACTAAATTCACCTTTTATCATATTACTAAGTACACCTCCTGTACCACACTCTATAAAAGTTCTAACTCCTCTTTCATAGATATTTACAAATCCATCATAAAATTTTACCGTATTAGAAATTCCTAAAAAAAGGTCTTCTCTTATATTATCTCCACTCCATAATGCTCTTGCTCTACAATTTCCAACACAGGGTACTTTAGGCTTTTTAAAATCTATCTTTTCCATCTCTTCTCTTAATCTATCTGAAATAGAGGTTAATAACTCACAATGGGAGGGTACACTTACATTTAAAATTTTAGTTTTATTAACACCTATATCTCTTGCTAAAACAAACAATTTTTCTATTGATGATAGTTTTCCCGCCACTGTAATTTGATTTTTTGTATTTATTGTGGCTACATAAACCTCTTCACCATCTTTTCTTAATTTTTCAGTTAAAGAATTTAAAATATTTTCATTAAGACCTATAATAGCTCCCATGCCATAACCTTTTGGAAAGCCTTCTCCCATTAACTTTCCTCTTAAATCAACTAACTTTAATCCTTCTTTAAAATCAAGACTTTCTGAAACTACAGAAGCTGCAAAGGCACCTATTGAATGTCCTATTACAATATCAAACTTTATACCATTTTCTTTTAAATATCTTGCCGTGGCAACCCCATAAATAAATAATGAAAGCTGAACAGATCTAGTAAATTTTAATGCTTCTTCTGTATCTAAACTAAACACATCTATTCCTAAAACTTTATTAGCTTCTTTAATAGTTTCTAAAATTATTTTCTCCTTAGGCATATCTTTTAACATATTAACCCTTTGAGAGCCCTGACCTGGAAATAATAACGCTATTTTCATAAACTACTCCTCTCTATTTTTCCTATGCAAAAATGGTTATATCAATATATTTTATTATTTTGATATAACCATTTATAGTTCTATTTAATATTTTCTGCATTTAAGATAAATATTGATTTTTATAAAGTTAATTAAACTAATTCTTAAACATATTAAAAATCAATATTCTACAAAAGTATAGTGGTATTTTTAAGCCTCATTCCACTCTTTTTCTAATCTTTTATAAACTTCAATAGCATATTCTCTGCCTGTTTTAGCATTTTCAGAAGTAAGTCTACTATCTATTCCATCTTGATTTTTACGAGTATCTATAATAGCTTCTGATATTATTACTCTTATTTTATCTATTTCTTCATCCTTTGGATTTTCTGCATTAATTCCTTGAATTAATTTATACAATGCACCTAATTTACTGTATGATTTAACATCATAAGCTATTGCAGGAATTTTCTTTGCTGCTTCATCAAGTTCTTCTACAGTTCTCTTGGTTATTCTAGCTGCTGATTGTTTAGACATTGCGTGAACTAAAACTCCTTCATCATCTAGGGCAATAAGTCTATTAGCTTGGTATCCATGAGATAAAAATGCTCCTGATATTGCCATTCCAGGTATAAATCCTATAACCGGATGACCATTTTCTCTAGCTGTTGCATAGGCATCAACTGCTCCTGCACAAGCTTGAGATATTCCAAGTAATTCTTCTTTATATCCATAGGCTTGGCTTGGGACATCTATAACTGCAACTATAGGACGTTTAACTGCCTTATTCTTATCCTCTTCAATAGCTTCAAAAATATACTTTGCAACCATCCATCCTTCTTCAAGACCAACTTCACCTTTTCTTGCACGATAGAATTTTGCGTTTTTATCTGGAACTATTGATATGTAACGTACAGTTTCATTCCCTAATTTAACATCGTCACATAAAACAGATTTAATTCTTGTAGTTTTAGGTTTTTCTATTCCTGTTAAAGCTTCAAACCAAATTCTACCTCTACTTTTTTCTATGTCTTCACTTACAACATTTTTTACAATATCAAACTTAACATCTTTAGGATTTATCTTATCTTCTCCCCAAAGACTTCTAAGTTCCATGTAACTTAATGGTTTTTCAGGTTCAATGTTATTAAGTCTTGAAAGATAAAGATTAAATTGTCTACTTCTTGGTAATCTATCACTTGTATCATTTATTGCCTTCTTTATTGCTCCCTTTACCTCACAAACATCATCCTCAACTAAAACATCACCAAGACCTATGGCAACTCTTTGAACTCCACCTACTGTATTCCAAATAAGCCTCTTATCGCTAGCGTCAAATTCTAAAACTCCAGCTTCTTGTTCTATAACTTCTGGTCCGTTTAATGTAAGTCTTCCTTGAGGAGTCATTATAAGTGTGCTAAATAGTCCTGCTGTCATAGACATTCCACCAAAACATCCTACTTTTCCAGGAATTACTCCAGTAACAGGAACATAATTTCTTACTTTTAAAACTGCTGATTGAATTGCTGCAATTTCTAAAAGTCCATAGTTAGCTTCTTGAAGTCTTACTCCACCTGTATCAAATAGTACTACTGGATATGTTTTTATTCCTTTTTCATTATCTTTTGCTGCAAGTTCTAATGCCTTTGCAAACTTAGCTCCTGCTATTTCTCCAATACCTCCACCTTGGAAAGCACCTTCCATTGATATTACAACAACGTTTTTTCCATCTATTTTTCCTTTAGCGATTATCATACCATCATCTGATTGAGGTGTTATATCTTGCATTTCTAAGTAAGGTGATTCTAACTTTTCAAAAGGTCCTACAAGTTCTCTAAATGTTCCATTGTCTAAAATTGCTCTAGCTCTTTCTCTTCCCTTTAATTCTCTAAAACTATTTTTCATAGCCACTCACCTCCAATGCTTGTAATAATCTTAATTTAATCATTCCTGGAGTTGCTCCAAAATCATTAATTTCTATATTTGCACATACATCATTTTCTTCAAAAAATCTATTAAGAATGTTTTCCCATACAGTTTTATAGCCATCAAATCTTGTTCTTACTAATACTGTAGATTCGTTGTTATTTCCTTGTTCCATTAAAACCTCTAAATCTCCTGAGCCTACCACTCCAACATGAGCACGCTTTGGTAAAGATTTTATGGCTTTATATCTAAAATTATATTTTTCCATATCTATATCCTCCAAAATTAAGCTAATTCTTCACTTTTTCTAAAATCAATACTTATCTAAAACAAGTATTTTAAAAATTAATGTGTTTTAAATTTGTCAGGTGGCATGTATAATCCCTTTGACCACTCTACAAGTTCATCTATATTTTTAGCTGCTAAAAGACTTCTAGTTGCATCTGTAACCTTAATTCCTAAATCTTTTGGATATGCTACAAGTCCTCTTTCTCTTAGGTCTTTTATCTCATCTTGTGTAACTTCCATTCCAATTGGTGTAACACCAGCTACTGCTGCTAAAGCTTTTCTACGTTCTTCCATATCCTTAGCTAAGTAAAGATATGCAACCCCTTCTTCTGTAACAACATGAGTTACATCATCTCCATAAATCATAACAGGAGCTGCTGGAAGCTTAGCATCTTGTCCAACCTTTATAGCATCTAGCTTTTCTACAAATACTGGGTCATTTCCTTGCTTGAATGTTTCAACTATTTGAATTACTATTTTCTTACCTCTTATAAGATCACTTTCACCAGTTGATAAACTAAGCCATGCAGGTGTTGCATGTCTTCTACCATGAGCATCACTTCCCATATTAGGAGCTCCACCAAATCCTGAAAGTCTACCTACTGTAACTGTTGATGAATTTCCGTATCTATCCATTTGAAGAGTTGAACCTGAAAATGCATCAATTGCATAATGACCTGCCACTTGACAGTAAGCTCTATTTGAACGTAAAGTTCCATCTGATCCTATGAAAAATACATCTGGTCTTTCAGCTACATACTTTTCCATTCCAAGTTCTCCACCAAAACAGTGAACACTTTCAACCCAACCACTTTCAACTGCTGGAATTAAAGTTGGATGAGGGTTGAGAGTCCAGTTTTTGCATATCTTACCCTTAAGTCCTAAACTTTCGCCATAAGTTGGAAGCAATAATTCTATAGCTGCTGTATTAAATCCAATTCCATGATTTAATGATGTAATTTGATGTTTTTCATAAACTCCTCTAATTGTAAGCATAGCCATAAGTATATGCATTTCATTTATTTCTTCTGGGTTTCTTGTAAATAAAGGTTCTATATCATAAGCTTCATCTGATTTTACAACAAAATCTACCCAAGATCCTGGAATATCAACTCTTGGCACTTCATCTACTATTTCATTAACTTGAGCTATTACTATTCCATCATGAAATGCTGACGCTTCCACAATAGTTGGAGTATCCTCAGTATTTGCTCCTGTATAAAGATTACCATTTTTATCAGCCTTTTCTGCTGCAACTAAAGCTATATTAGGAATTAAATCTAAAAATAATCTTCCATATAGCTCTAAATAAGTATGTATTGA
>JAUNBX010000099.1 GCA_030526875.1 Clostridium perfringens
TTATTTTTTTTATATTCTATTATATAAGCATTTAACTCTCCTCCAACTAATAATGTTAGAGAACTTATAAATAACCAAATCATAATTGCAAATACAGCTGATAATCCGCCATAAATTTTAGCATAATTATTGAAATTATTCACATAAAAAGTGAATATCAATGACGTCACAATCCACCCTATTGTTGTAAATATTGCTCCTGGCATAACTTCTTTCCATCCTAATCTTTTACATGGAGTAACATTGTATAAAAATAAAAATATTATAAACATAACTATAAGTATTATGCTATATCTACCAGCATACCAAAATACATTTATTATAAATGGGTGGTCTAATCTTGAAATTATAAATTTTTCAATCAACCCACCAAATACATACAATAACAATGTCATAGCTATTGTCCATGCTAATAATACTGTATATATTATTGATAATAGTTTTCTTAATATGTAATTTCTAGTTTCTGTAACCCCATAAGAACTATTTAGTCCCTTAATTACTGCTCCAAAACCTGAAGAAGATACCCATATAGCAATTATTATGCTTCCCCACAATACATCAGGCCTTTGTATATCAATGATACCACCTATTGTGTTTTTTACTAGTTCAAAAGATGTTTTAGGCATTATGCTTGATAAAAGTATTAGTAAATCATTACTACTTATCTTACTTTTACCGATTAAGGTTATTAAAAATATTAAAAATGGTATGAATGCTAACATTAAAAAATATGCAAGTTGTGCCCCATTACTTATTATGTCATCTTGAAATATTTTTTTAATAAGTCCGATTATAAAAAATACTTTTTTTTCTTTTTTATTTTTCATTTTATGCACCTACTATATTATTATTTCCTATAAAGTTCAATTTTATAACAAATATTATTATAAACTTAAATGCAGATATTTTTACTATACCATATAATTTACTTATTATTCTACAAAAATAAAGCAAGCTATACTGTTATAATATAACCTGCTTAAATATCTACTATATAATAATTATTTTTCTTCATGTTTTAAATAATAATCTTCCACTATCTTTTGTACTAAGCTTTTTATAACACTACCCCTTGCGATTAAGGTCATAACTGTTAAAAATGTTCTAATAGCCTCTGCATCTTCTTCATTTTCTATTTTATTTGTACCTCTTATTAGTTCTTCTAGTTTATTTTCATCTAATAAAGGAACTGATAAAAAATCTTTTATGCTCTGCTCTTGGATTTCACAAAAACCTTGATAAGCATCTTCCCAAGATAGTATATCATCCCCTCGGTCATTTATATTATTAAAAGCTAATTTAAAAACTTTTTTTATTTCTTCTGTTGTTAATAATGGTCTCATATGACTTAAAAGAGCTAATTGTGCTAAATGCATTTTAGTATATCCTCTTTTTTTTCCGTCTTCTGGCTTAGAGATAACTTCACTTTTTATATAATTTTGTACTATATTATTAGTATACTTATCATCTGGGAATTTATCGTTTAAATAATCAATAACCTGAGATAAAAAGAGATCATATTTTGGTAACTCTTCATAAGGCACCATATTACATTTTGAGATATCTTCCACAATACCCATTATGTAATTATTATTTAAATCACTATAACTCAAATCTTACACCTCTTTTCTATTATTTTACTTTTAAGTTCATAATATCATTATATAGTATTTTAAATTACATTACAAGTTATTGATTTCGATTTATAGCATTGTCTTAATTATAAATTACGTTTTGATTTTTTCATAAATAATTAATATAATTAAATATTTAATACAAAGAAAATATTTTTCTATCTTTTCCGACTAATTTCTCATGTAAAATACTCTTTTTACCATTAGTTTTATATATTTTTTTATATTAATAAATAATTGCATTTTTATGAATTTGTATTATCTAATTTATATTCTTTTCATTTATTTATATTAAATTCAATAAATATCTAATTTTATACCATCTAAATCATTAAAATGTTAATAAAAAAAATTTTTTACTGTGTTTTTTCTATAATTTTATTATTATATATAAGTTTTGGGTATTGACTTTTCAAAATAATGGTAGTATATTGAGTATATAAAATATTAAAAAGATTTTTTTGTAATTTTATTTTTTAAAAAAGTATTGACTTATTATGACAACTTTGTTATTATCATATTATATTTTGTCGAAAGATGTAGACACAAGGAGGAATAAAAATGAAATCAACAGGTGTAGTAAGAAGAGTAGATGAACTAGGAAGAATAGTTATCCCAATAGAATTAAGAAGAACTTTAGATATAGCTGAAAAAGATGCTTTAGAAATATACGTAGACGGTGAACAAATAATTCTAAAGAAATATGAACCAGCTTGCATATTCTGTGGAGATGCTAGAGATGTTGTTAACTACAAAGGTAAAAACATTTGCCAACATTGTTTAGATGAATTAAAGAAATAATTCTAGTTAACATTTTACATATTTAATCAGTTTATTAAATTTACCCTATATTAAAAAGACACTTCTCTCCCCCAACGAAGTGTCTTTTTATTTTATTATGAAATAATTTATAATTTAATCTATATCTATTGAATATTTATATACTTCTGATTTAGGTAACTCTCTCTCTTTTGATACTTGCTTTATAGCATCTTTTTTGGACATTCCATCACCTATAAAATAAATTATATGTTCTTTGATAGTCATATCTTCCCATTTAGCTATATTTTCACTTCTTATCTCATCTAAAGTTTTACCTTCTAAAACTAGAACAAACTCTCCCTTTGGACTATTATTTTTAAAGTATCCTATAGCCTCTTCAACACTTCCTCGATATATTTCCTCATGTAATTTTGTTAACTCTCTGCAAACAGCAATATTTCTATTCCCCAGATTTTCTCTTAAAAATTCTAAAGTATCTAAAACCCTATATGGAGATTCATAAAATATAATAGTTTCCTTTCTATCCTTTAAATCCTCTATAAATTCTCTTTTTTCTTTATTTTCCCTAGGAAAAAATCCTTTAAACATAAATGCTGATGAATCTAATCCTGAATAAATAAGAGCTGTTGTAAAAGCTGTTGCTCCTGGTAAAACTTCAACTTCTATTCCATCTTCAATACATTTTTTTAAAACAACACTTCCTGGATCTGATATTCCTGGAGTTCCGGCATCGCTAATTACAGCTATATTTTGCCCACTTCTAGCCTTATTTATAAGCTCTTGACTTTTTCCTTGTTCATTATGTTTGTGATAACTTATAAGAGGTTTCTTAATTTCAAAATGATTTAATAATTTCAAACTCTGTCTTGTATCTTCTGCTGCAATTAGATCAACCGACTTTAAAACGTCTAAAGCTCTTAAAGTAATATCACCTAAATTCCCAATAGGTGTTGGAACTAAATATATCTTGCTCATAATCTTTCCCTACCCTCTTCCATATATTTTATTTATTTCATCACTATAAGTACCATCATCATTATATACATAAAGAGGTG
>JAUNBX010000100.1 GCA_030526875.1 Clostridium perfringens
TTCACATATAATTATTATATCTGTTTATTTTAAACAATAAAAGATACTATAGGTTTTATAAAGAAATATTATTTAAAAATCTAACTACCTTTCAAAATATTTAACTTAATATAATATCAAAACTAAATGTTCCACGTGGAACATTCTATTATTATAAATTTTAACCTTAAACCTCTTCTTATGTTCCACGTGGAACATTATTTTTCTAACCTCATCATATATTCATAATGATTTGATTCCTCATTATTTTGCTCTCTTATAATTTTAAAACCACATTTCTTGTAAAACTCAATGGCATTTTTATTTTCAGCATAAACTGCTAATTCTAATTTTTTATATTTATTCCTACAATAATCTATTAGTTTTTTTCCTATCCCCTTATTCTGATCTTCTTTTAATACAAATAAAGCTCCAATATAAAAATCATCTATAATACTTATAAAACCTTGTACTACATTATTTTTTTTATAAACAAAAGTCTTAGCAATAGGTATATATTCATTTTTAACAACGTTGTAATTATTAATCCAATAATCTTCACTTATAAAATTATGAGCTTCTATAGTAGTCTTCAGCCATAGTTCCATTAACTCATCAATGTCTTTTTCACTTAATTCTTCTATCATAATAACCTCATATATAAAATGTTCCACGTGGAACATTTTAGTTTGTATTTATTTTTATATTATAAAATAAAAGTACAATGTTCCACGTGGAACATTGTACTTTAAAGATATTTATTCATTAACTTTATAATTTATATTAATAATAGAATGTTCCACGTGGAACATTCTATTATTATAAATTTTAATCTTAAATCTCTTCTTATGTTCCACGTGAAACATTTTTAAATCAGATTTAAAATACACCTTAATAATAAATTATTTTATTGGTTTCTTAGTTATAGATCCTGCTTTTCTTGGATAAGTTTTTGGTGTTTCCTTAACTTTTTTAACTACAACTAAATTATGTTTTAAGTCAGTATCTTCTATAGAAACTTCTATAACTCCAACTAATTTTCCACCTAAAGTACCTATAGCATTTTTAGACTCATTAAGTTCATCAGTTATAGCAGGTCCCTTCAATGCTATAAAGTAACCCCCTATCTTTACATAAGGAAGACAAAACTCCGAAAGTACAGCCATATTAGCTACAGCTCTTGATGTTGCTATATCAAACTTTTCTCTTAATTCTTTGTTTCTAGCACCATCTTCTGCTCTTGAATGAATAGTAGTTACATTATCTAACCCTAAAGAGTTCTTAACTTCATTTAAAAAGTTAACTCTTTTATTTAAAGAATCTAATAAAGTTACTTTTAAATCATCTCTCATAATAGCTATAGGAAGCCCTGGAAAACCCGCTCCTGTTCCTACATCAATTAAATTTTTAGCCTCTTTAAATTGTTTTTCATTAAAAGCTTTTATACAATCTATAAAATGTTTCTTTATTACCTCTTCATCTTCAGTTATAGCAGTTAAGTTTATTTTTTCATTCCATTCTTGTAATAGATTTTTATAAGTTATAAACTTAGTATACTTTTTTTCATCAAAAGCCATTTCTACACTATCACAAGCACTTTTCATCAATTCAAAATACTTCATTAAAGCTACCTTTCTACACTTAAATTAATTAGTTTTACTTTTTTTAAGTTCTAAATATATCATAAGAACAGACATATCAGCAGGTGATACTCCTGATATTCTTGATGCTTGACCTAGGTTTATTGGTCTTATTTTATTAAGCTTTTGAATAGCTTCTATTCTAAGGCCCTTTACATCATTATAGTCTATATCTTCTGGAAGTAATCTTTTTTCAAATTTTTTAAACTGTTCAACTTGTTCTAATTGCTTTTCTATATATCCTTCATACTTAGCAATTACATTAACTTGCTCTCCAATATCTAATGAGTGGTTTGGTCTTTCTGGATCTAACTCAATTACGCTAAAATAATCAAGTTCTGGTCTTTTTATAAGTTCATATAAACTTATTGGTTTTTTAAGTTCTGCTGAACCTAAAGAAACTATTATCTCATTATTTTCTCTTTTATTAGTTATTTGAAGGTTTTTAATTCTTTCTAATTCATTTTCAATGTTAGCTTTTCTTTCGTTAAAAACTTCCCATCTTTTTTCAGTAACTAGTCCTATATCATGGCCTATTTTTGTTAGTCTTAAATCAGCATTATCTTGTCTTAATATAAGTCTATACTCAGCTCTTGATGTCATCATTCTATATGGCTCATTAGTTCCTTTAGTAACTAAATCATCAATTAAAACCCCTATATAAGCATCAGATCTTGTAAGTATCATAGGGTCTTTCCCTTGAACCTTTAAAGCCGCATTTATCCCTGCAACTAATCCTTGTGCTCCTGCTTCTTCATAACCTGAACTACCATTTATTTGTCCACCACTAAAGAAACCTTCTATATTTTTAAATTCTAAGGATGGTTTTAATTGTGTTGGGTCTATACAATCATATTCTATTGCATAAGCTGTTCTCATTATTTCAGCATTTTCAAGACCATCTATTGTTCTTAACATTTTTATTTGAACATCTTCAGGAAGTGATGATGACATACCACCTACATAAAGTTCTTGAGTGTTTTCTCCTTCTGGTTCAATAAATAATTGATGTCTTTCCTTATCCGGAAATCTCATAACTTTATCTTCTATTGAAGGGCAGTATCTTGGCCCAACACCCTTTATACTTCCATTATACATAGGAGATCTCTCTATATTTTCCCTTATTACTTCATGAGTTTTTTCATTTGTGTAAGTTAAGAAACATGAGATTTGATCTCTATCTAAATCTCCACTTATAAATGAAAATGGAACTATTCTTTCATCTCCTGGTTGTTCTATCATTTTAGAAAAATCAACTGTTTTTCTGTTTATTCTAGCAGGAGTTCCTGTTTTAAATCTTCTTAAAGAAATTCCATTATCTAAAAGACTTTGTGAAAGTTCATTAGCTGGTGATAACCCATTTGGTCCTTGACTATAACTTACATCACCTATTATGATTCTACTTTTTAAATAAGTTCCACTAGTCATAACTACTGCTTTACATGGGAAATAAGCCCCATTTCTAGTTAATACACCCTTAACTTTATTGTCTTCTACATCAACTGAAACAACTTCTAATTGTCTTACAGTTAAATTTTCTTCTTGTTCTAAAACACTTTTCATTCTCTCTTGATATCTCTTTTTATCAGCTTGTGCTCTTAAAGAGTGAACTGCTGGACCTTTAGATGTATTAAGCATTCTTGATTGGATAAATGTATTATCAATATTAACGCCCATTTCCCCACCTAAAGCGTCTATTTCTCTAACTAAATGCCCTTTAGCAGTCCCCCCTATATTAGGATTACATGGCATCATAGCTATTGCATCTAAAGTTAATGTACAAACTAAAGTTTTACATCCCA
>JAUNBX010000044.1 GCA_030526875.1 Clostridium perfringens
TAAATTACAAGATGGTGATTTATTACTTACAGTTGGTGCTGGAGATGTAGTAAAAGTTGGGGAAATGTTTTTAAAATAAATTATATTTAAATATAAGAAAATTAAATGATTTAACACAAATTTAAAGAAAAGATGCAATTATTTTGCATCTTTTTTTATTTTATATTATTATTGTGTTATATTTAAATAAATATTGATATCAATAGTTCTCAATTAAAGTAGATTTATTTGAAATCGATATAAATTAGTAAATGATATTAACTTTAAAATAATTAATTTATTAGTAAATAATTTATAAGAGGTGATTTAAGTGAATTTATCAGAAAAAATAAAACTTTCCGCTGATTATATTAAATCTAAAACTAAATTTCAGCCAAAAATAGGCCTTATTTTAGGGTCAGGTCTTGGTGCTATTGGAGATAAAATAGAAAATGCTGAGTATTATAATTATGCTGATATTCCAAACTTTCCAGTTTCAACTGTTGAAGGCCATGTAGGGAGACTTGTAGTTGGTGATTTTCAAGGAAAACAAGTTATTGCTATGCAAGGTAGATTCCACTACTATGAAGGTTATACAATGCAGGAAGTTACATGCCCTGTTAGAGTTATGAAACTTTTGGGGGTAGAAACTTTAATAGTTACAAATGCAGCTGGTGCAGTAAATGCTAACTTTAATCCTGGAGATTTAATGATAATTTCAGATCATATAAACTTTTCTGGTGCTAATCCTTTAGTTGGTAAAAACTTAGATGATTTTGGAACAAGGTTTCCTGATATGTCTAATGGATATGATAAAGATTTAAGAGTTAAGGCTAAAGAAATTGCTAAAAATCTTGGAATAAACATTCAAGAAGGTGTTTACGCAATGTTTAGTGGTCCAAATTATGAAACTCCTGCTGAAATTAGAATGGCTAGAATAATAGGTGCTGATGCTGTTGGTATGTCTACAGTTCCAGAAGTTTTAGTTGCAAACCATTGTGGTATGAAAGTCTTAGGAGTTTCCTGTGCTACAAATATGGCTGCGGGAATTTTAGAACAACCTCTAAACCATGTGGAAGTTATGGAAACCTCTGAAAGGGTTAAAGAAACCTTTATTAATCTTATGACAAATATAATCAAGGAAATTTAATTTATATTAATTATTAAACTAAACCTTAATTTAAGGCATAGCTAGTTTTAATTTTTGTTGATTTTAGATAGGAAGAAAATTAAACTAATTCTTAAGTCCATCTAAAATCAACAGTTGTTATAAAGACTTAACTCTTTAATAAAATTTATTTAACTATTTGAAGCTCCTTTGAATAGTTATTTAATCTTTCACATCCATTTTCAGTTACTAAAACTAGATCCTCTATTCTAACTCCCATGTCATTAGCTAAATATATTCCAGGCTCTATTGAAAATATCATTCCAGGTTTTAATTCATCTCTATTAACAGCACTTACATTACCAAAGTCATGTACTTCTATTCCTATTGAGTGTCCTGTTCTGTGAGTAAAGTACTTTCCATATCCATACTTTTCAATAGTACTTCTTGCAGCCCTATCTATATCACAAAATCTTGCTCCTGGCTTTACACTTTCTATAGCGTTTATATTTGCTTCTAAAACTATATTGTATATTTCTTCTTGATGTTTTGTAGCTTCTTTAAAAAACACAGTTCTTGTCATATCAGAACAGTAATACTCCTTTATACAACCTGTATCTATTAAAACACCCATTCCACTTTCTAAAACACATTTTCCTGTTTCATAGTGAGGATTAGCCCCATTTTGTCCAAAAGCAACTATAGGTTCAAAGGAAAAACCTGAAGAATTATTTTCTTCATATAAATCACCTAATCTATTAAATATAGATTTTTCTGTAACTCCTCCCCTTATTTCTTCTATAACTTTTTCTATGACTAAATCATTAATCTTTGATGCTTCCCTCATAAGAGTTATTTCTTCTGAATCTTTAATCATTCTGATTCTATCTATAATTGGAGAACTGTTTACAAAAGATTTTGCAGCTTTTTTATCTATTAACCCAATTAAAAAATGAGCTTTAAAATCCTTATCTATTCCTAATACTTCATTATTATTTACAACTTTACTCAATAAATCTATAGGATTTTCTGTATCGTTATAATATAAAATATCACATCCTATATCAGCATTTACTGGAAATAACTCATTTACTATAAATTTTTTGTCTCCATTAGTATTTATATAAAGTGTCATCATTCTCTCTCCTGAATGAATCCACTTTCCTGTAAGATAGAATACGGAAGCAGTTTCTGTTACTATCATTTGAGATAAATTATTTTTAATCATCTCTTGTAAAACTCTCTTTAATCTTCCTTCTTTCAAAATATCATCCCTTTCTATTTTAATTCTAGTATATATAATATAATTTTATTTTACTAAAATAAAAGTTTAATTTTATCCCCATCCCCCTTTAATATTATCTACATAAAAAACATAATGATTAGTGATATAATTAATATAAAAATAATATATTGTTTTTATTTTATTCTTATAATAGTTAATAATACAATAGAGTTTACAATATTTTAAAGTATTTAAGGAGGATTATATTATGAAAATTGCTGTTATCTCAGATATTCATGGGAATATTTATGCTTTAGATGAAGTTTTAAAAGATATAAAAAAACAAAATGTTAATTTCACTATATGTTTAGGTGATTTAGTTGGATATGGCTGTAATCCTAATGAGGTTATAGAACGAATAAAAGAAGAAAAAATTCCTTGCATTAAAGGAAATTATGATGCATCAGTAGTTGATAAGGATTATACTTTCATCCGTGAAAATGAAATAAACTCCTTTAGCTTGCCTTGGGCAATTAAAACTGTAACTGATGAAAATATAAATTTTTTAAAAGAATTACCAAAAACTATTGTTTTAGAATTTAACAATAAAAAGATTCAATTTGTTCATGGAAGCCCAAGAAAAATTAATGAATATTTAACTGAAGATTATGAAAAAATTAATGAAATTATAGATAATTTTAATTATGATATTTTAGTCTGTGCTCATACTCATATTCCTTATGTAAAAACAATTGACACTAAACTTATAATAAATGATGGAAGTGTTGGAAAGCCTAAAAACGGTACTCCTAATGGTACTTATGCAATACTTAATATTTCCCCTGATGATTTTAACGCTGAAATTAATGTAGTTCAGTATAACTATGAAAAAATCATGAGCAAAATGAGAAATTTAGATTTTCCTGAAAAGCTTATAAAATCTTATAAATTGGGTAAAGAGTAATCTTACTATTTTAATTTTGGTTATGTTTTAATTAAGGATTACTTTAAAACATAACCAGTTTTATTTAATATACTAAATTAGTATCCCTACCTTTGGTAGCTTTTCTAATATCTCATAGTCATCGCCATGACAATTACTGAACATTTTCGTTACATCAGTTCCCCCAACTATTTGACAATGCGGTGCATATTCTAGCTGTGGAGTATCAGTTAAATCATATATTATTCCATTTACTGCAACATATTTCCTTGTTCCATTATCCCCTGTATAATGCCTAAGTTCTTCTCTGTTCATAGTTACAACTCCATCTTGCTGTAACATCCTATTATATTTGTTAATATGAATTAATTCCTTTTCTAATAAACTCTTATATTTATTATAATCCTCTTTTGTATTACTTGATGTCATAAGGTCTTTTAAGCGATTTATTTCTTCAAATTTCTCCTCGTAAAAGTTCATGTAATCTCCTAAAATAGACTATTATCAATTATATTTATATGACTAAAAAACTTTACAAATACCTTTTGATTAAGAATATTTATATCAATAATCTTTGCTATTAATATAAAGGTATTTTTTTATAATTTGTGGTAAAAATAATCAGTATAAAACTATTAGAATCCACATATTATATTTAAATTATATCTTTAACTTAAATCTAGATTATTATAGTTATTTAAAAACTAACTCCATATTAATTCTAAAAAATTAAAAATATTTTACTATGTTTTTAATTTACAAATATATTTAGTACTATTTTCAAATATGTTGCAAATATTATTATTTTATTGTAAAATCAACTTATCAATTTATTAAAGATACATACTTATCTTTAAAAGCACAGAAAGTTTTATTTTAATACACAATTTACTATGACGAGAAGAGTATATTTAGATTTTAATGTTTAGCGAGCAGGTTATGGTGTAAGTCCTGTCATTAAAGCTTTATAGAAGAACATCTCTGAGTTTCTAACCGAAATCTATTAAAAGATAGTAGGCTTAGACGGTTTTTCAGTCGTTAAATTTGAAAGAGCATTTATTGTGCTTTACTAAGATGGCTATTTTTATAGCAATTTGGGTGGTACCGCGAATATGTCCATTCGTCCCATTGAGGATGAATTGGGCTTTTTTTATTTTAAAACGTAAATAATAATCACATGGAGGTTACAAAATGAGTAATGTTACATTAGTTAAACAATTATACAGAAACACTGGTGATTTTACTAATAAAGAAGTAAAAATCTCTGGCTGGATAAGAACATTAAGAGCTTCAAACGCTTTTGGATTTATTGAAGTTAATGACGGTTCTTTCTTTAAAAACGTTCAAGTAGTATTTGATAGCGCAAAAGTTTCTAATTTTAAAGAAGTTTCAAAGCTACCAATTAGTTCATCAATATCAGTTGTTGGTACTTTAGTTGAAACTCCTGATTCAAAACAACCTTTTGAAATTCAAGCAAATGAAGTTATTGTTGAAGGATTATCTGATGCTGATTATCCACTTCAAAAGAAAAGACATACTTTTGAATATTTAAGAACAATAGCACACTTAAGACCAAGAAGTAATGCTTTCTCAGCTGTATTTAGAGTTAGAAGTGTTGCAGCTTATGCTATCCATAAATTCTTCCAAGAACAAGGATTTGTTTATACTCACACTCCTATAATCACAGGTTCTGACTGTGAAGGTGCAGGAGAAATGTTTAGACTTACAACTTTAGATTTAAACAATGTTCCTAAAACTGAAGATGGAAAAATTGACTTTAAAGAAGACTTCTTTGGAAAAGAAACAAACCTTACAGTTTCAGGCCAATTAAATGCTGAAAGTTACGCATTAGCTTTTAGAAATGTATATACTTTTGGTCCTACATTTAGAGCTGAAAACTCAAATACCGCAAGACATGCTGCTGAGTTTTGGATGATAGAACCTGAAATAGCTTTCGCTGATCTTATAGATGATATGGACCTTGCAGAAGCTATGTTAAAATACGTTATAGATTATGTTATGAAGGAATGTCCTGAAGAACTTCAATTCTTTAATCAATTTGTTGATAAAGGATTATTAGATAGATTAAACCATGTTTTATCTTCTGAATTTGGAAGAGTAAGCTACACAGATGCTGTTAAAATGCTTCAAGACTCAGGAAAGAAATTTGATTATGATGTTGAATGGGGAATTGACCTTCAAACTGAACATGAAAGATATTTAACAGAAGAAATATTCAAAAAACCTGTATTTGTAACTGATTATCCAAAAGACATCAAAGCATTCTATATGCGATTAAATGATGATGGAAAAACAGTTGCAGCTACTGACTGCCTAGTTCCTGGAATAGGAGAAATAATAGGTGGTAGCCAAAGAGAAGAAAGATTAGATGTATTAAAGGCAAGAATGAAAGAACTTAACTTAAATGAAGAAGATTACTGGTGGTATTTAGAACTTAGAAAATACGGTGGGACTAAACATGCTGGATTTGGACTAGGTTTTGAAAGACTTATTATGTATATAACAGGAATGTCTAACATAAGAGACGTTATACCATTCCCAAGAACTACAGGAAGTTCTGAATTCTAATTTTAAAATTATATTATCTTTTTATCAAACTAAAAAAGATAGAATGTTTAATAAGCATTCTATCTTTTTCTTTAAATAAATAATTCTTATTAAATTCTAACATTTATTTTAGAATCAATAAAACATAATCTTTTAAACAACATTTATCAATTATCCTATTTAGCCTCGCTTCTATTTTTAGCTAATTCATAAAGTGTTCTAACTCCAGCTCCTGTTCCACCTTTTGGGCAATAATCCCAAGGAACTGTTATATATGCAGGTCCTGCAATATCTAAGTGAAGCCATGGCTTATTTTCAACAAACTCACCAACAAATAATCCTGCTGTTATAGTACCACCATATCTTCCACCAGTATTTTTTAAATCTGCTATATCTGATTTTATAAGAGTTTTATAATCATCAAAGTTAGGTAAGTTCCACATTTTTTCTCCTGTTAATGTAAATGCTTTTTCTAACTCTTTATAAAAATCATCACTATTAGTTACAACAGCTGTTACATCATTTCCAAGTGCAACAAGGGCTGCCCCTGTAAGTGTTGCAACATCAATGACTTCTGTTACCTTTTCTTCCCTTATTGCATAAGTAACAGCATCTATCATTGTTAATCTACCTTCTGCATCAGTATTTAATATTTCTATAGTTTTTCCTGCCATAGAGCTTATAATATCTCCTGGCTTATATGCTTCACTGCCTATTACATTTTCACAAGCTGCAACTACTGCAACTACATTTATTTTTAACTTCCTTTTAGCAATTGCGCCTATAGCCCCAATTACAGTGGCAGCTCCTCCCATATCTGATTTCATATCAACCATGGAATTAGATGGTTTTAAAGAGTATCCACCTGAATCATAAGTTAATCCTTTTCCAATTAATCCAAGTCTTTTATCCTCATTATCTTTATCTCCAAAATATCTCATAACAATTAACTTTGGCTTATGTACTGATGCTTTTCCTACTGCTAGGAATGAATTCATTTCTAACTTTTCTATCCTTTGATGATCTATTACTTCTACTTCGAATCCATACTCTTTAGAAAATCTCTCTGCTTCTTCAGCTAAAGTTTCAGGATATATAACATTAGATGGTTCATTAACTAAATCTCTAGCGTTAAATACAGATTCAATTAATGTTTTACTTTCTTCTACAATATCACTATAATCTTTATCTTCTAAATTAAAGCCTCCAATTGTTATAGTTGTATCTATTTCATTTTTATCTTTATCACTCTTATATTTATTAAACTTATAATCTGATAAAGATAATCCTTCAATTATTGCTTTTACATTATCATCTTCTGAAATATTTTCAGCCTTAACAAATTCTATAAATACATTTTTACTTTTTAAAGATTCTATATATTTTTGAACCTTACCAAATACTCTTCTTACTCTTTCTTTATTTAAATCTTCATTTTCTCCAAGACCTAAAAATATAACATTTTGAATCTCTTCCTTAACTCCTGTTATATTTAAGATTTCACCAAAATCACCATTAAATAATTCTCTTTTTTCCAATCTTTTTAACTTTTTATTTATCTCTTCATCTCTAAATTCTAAGTCATCACCAAATAGTGGAATTATAATTGTATCTGCATTATTAATGTCTTCATTTTTAACCAAAAAGTTATACATTTTATGTCCTCCTTTTTATTAATTTATATAATAATTATACTATATTTTTATAATAGTTTATTAAAACTCCATTAACTTTATTTTATTATTTTTTAGACTCTCCTTAACATCTATTATTCTTTGATTTTCAGACCCTTTAAATTTTAATCCATCCTTTTTTTTATTTATATCAAACTTTCCATCAACTATAACATCTACATTATTTAAAAGTTCTCTCCAACCATTTCTCTTATCAAAATTTTCTATTATATATTCAAATTCATATCCAGTATAACACCAAATATTAAGACCTAACTTTTTAACTTCTAGTGCAATATATGCAAATTTTTCTGCTTGCTCTAATGGATCTCCACCACTAAAAGTAACCCCTTTTAACATAGTATTATCTTTTAAATCTTTAATCAGTAAATCCATATCCATTTCTTCTCCACCTAAAAAATCATGGGTATCCTTATTAAAACACCCTATACAATTATGTTTACACCCTTGAGAAAAAAACACCCTTCTCATCCCTGGGCCATTTACTAAACTTTCATAAGAAATTCCTGAAAGCCTTATTTTATTTGCCATATTACCACCCCAATTTTATAATATCATAAACTAATAAAAGAGTTTTAATCTAGAAATATTTAATTGCCTTCTTAATACTCATATTAAAAACTATCTTAAATACTATAATCCTTTATACTATGTACTTTTAGTTACCTTTGACTTATTATACACCTTAGTCTATAATTTTTATCATATCATATGACTAAAAATAGTATAATATGGATAATATTATACTATACCACATTGATAGGGGGATTTATAAATGGAAATCAAAAGTATAATCAGTGAGACTACAGAAGAATTTTTTTATGAATTAGAAAATCATTTATTATTTGATGAGAAACCATCACTATTTTTAAAAGAAGTATTATTTAATAATGATGATTATAGTTCTTATAATAATTTAATAAAGGCTCTTTATGATTTAAAAGACATTAAACAAAACCCAAAATTTCATCCTGAAGGAGATGCTTTAACCCATACCTTATACGCAGTTGATGAAGCAGCTAAATATAGAAATTTAGCACATAATAAAAGAGAATTTATGCTTGCAGCACTTCTTCATGATATAGGTAAAGCTAAAACAACTCTTTTAGATGATAGTAACAATATAATTGATGACCATCATGATTTAGTAAGTGGAGAAATGGCTCGTAGGATTTTAAGAAACTATATAAGTGATATAACTATTAGAGATAATATAGTTTCTCTGATAAAACATCATATGACTCACTTCTATGTTTTAAATAAAATAAAAACTGGTATGGTTTTAAATATGATAGAAACTACTGACATACATGATGTTGCTTTACTTTCTTTATGTGATAGACTTGGAAAAGGAAACCTTTCCAAAGATGTTAAAGAGGCAACACTTAATAATATAAATAAATTTTTAGCCATAATGTCTTCTAAGACAGGGATAACTTATGAAAAGATTTTTATAACATTCTAACTTAAATAAAGTAACTTTATCAACTACTGTGGTAAAGTTACTTTATTTTACTCTAAATTATATAACTACATACTTTATCTGCAAATTCATCTGTAGTTGCATTTCCACCTAAATCTTTAGTTAAAAGTTCTCTATCTTCAAAAACTTTAGCTAATGCATTTTCGATTTTTATAGCACCTTCATACTCTCCTAAATATTTAAGCATCATAACAGCTGATTGAATAAGTGCAGTTGGGTTTGCTAAATTTTTTCCCGCAATATCTGGAGCACTTCCATGAACTGCCTCAAAGATAGCATAATCCTTACCAATATTAGCACCTGGTATTATTCCAAGACCACCAACTAAACCTGCACATAAATCTGATAAAATATCTCCATAAAGGTTTGGCATAACCATAACGTCATATTTTTCAGGATTTAATACTAAATTCATAGCTGCTGCATCTACTATTAAATCATCATATGCTATATTATATTTCTTTGCAACATCCCTAAATACCTCTAAAAACAATCCATCTGAAATCTTCATTATATTTGCTTTATGAACGCAAGTAACTTTTTTTCTATTATTTTCTTTAGCATACTTAAAAGCAAAATCACAAATTCTCTCTGAAGCCTTTCTTGTTATTATTTTTATACTCTCTGCTGCATCCTCCCCTACTTTATGCTCTATGCCAGAATATAAATCTTCAGTATTTTCTCTAACTATTACCAAGTCTACATCCCTATATCTTTTTTCTATTCCCTTAAAACTTTTTATTGGTCTTAAATTAGTGTACAAATCAAGTTCTTGTCTTAAAGTCACATTTACACTTCTAAAGCCCTTTCCAATTGGTGTTGTTACAGGACCTTTTATAGCTATTTTATTCTTTTTTATAGAATCTATAACATGCTTAGGAAGAGGAGTTCCATACTTTTCAATCTCAGCTTCCCCTACACTAACTTCATCCCACTCTATATTTACTCCTATAGCCTCTACTACCTTTTTCATAGCCCTAGTCACTTCTAAGCCTATTCCATCTCCAGGTATTAAAGTTATTTTATACATCTTTTCACCTCATTTTAATAATTTACTACATTTAAATTTTCTATTTTAAGTTCACCTTTTACAATATGTTTTTCTAATATTTTATAAACTATATTATTTACTTATCTCTCATTAAATCTTTGTATATTTGTACAAGTTCTTTATCAAAAAGTCTACGCTTTAACATAACAGATAGTTCTCTAACTTTCTCTAAAATTTTATCTGCTAAATTATTATCAATAGTTATATCATATTCTAAGAATTTATTAACTATTGCGGCTTTCCCTGAATGTTTTCCTATTATTATTTGTCTTTCTAATCCAACTTCACTTGGATCAAAGGCCTCATAATTTTTAGGATTTTTAATTGCTCCATCTGCATGAATCCCTGATTCATGCCTAAACATATTACTTCCCACAATAGCTTTCCATGCTGGAAGTTCCCTTCCTGCAGCCTTTGAAACATACTCTGAAACTTCCTTAAACATTGTTGTATCAATATTTACCTTATAATTATAAACATGTTTAAGTGCCATTAATACTTCCTCTAAAGCAGCATTTCCCGCTCTTTCTCCAAGACCATTTACAGTAACTCCTATATGATTTGCTCCACCTAAAACACCAGCTAAAGCATTTGCAGTTGCCATTCCAAAATCATTGTGAGTATGCATCTCAATATCCATATTAGTTCTTGTAATTAAATCTTTTATTATATCCCTTGTTGAAAATGGCTCCATTATTCCAACAGTATCACAATATCTAAATCTATTAGCGCCAGCCTTTTTAGCCTCAATTATAAATTCTTCTAAAAAATCACTATCTGCCCTTGATGCGTCTTCACCATTTACAGATACGTAAAGCCCATTTTTTTTAGCAAACTCTACAGATTTTATCATATTCTCTATAACCCATTGCCTTGTTGTTTTTAATTTATGCTCTATATGTATGTCCGATACTGATATTGATATTGCTACAGCGTTAACCCCACATTCTATTGATTTTTCAATATCTGAAATAACAGCTCTATTCCATGTCATTATACTTGGCTTTAAATTTCTTTTACAGATAGCCTTAATAGCTTCTTTTTCATCTCCACCCATAGCAGGAATTCCAACTTCTAATTGATCTACCCCTAAGTCACTTAACATTTGTGCTATAGTTATTTTTTCATGATTTGCAAAAACAACACCTGCTGTTTGTTCACCATCTCTTAAGGTTGTGTCAACTATTTTTATATTTTTTCCATTAGAACAATCTATAATAGCCATTTTACCTCCTAAACAATATAAAAATTTTATTTATTATCTTTGTATAATAATTTAGATAACCTTTTTAAACTCTACCAAATATTTATCTAAATCCTATAACACTGATTTTTAAAATGCATGTTCTTTTCTAGCTCTTTTAACTATTTATTATATTTAATAAATTTATATATATTTCAAATTATTTATGCAACTTTTCTTTAATTTTATTCATAAAATATCTTATTTATTTTTTTAATATATACTTTATTATTTTCCTTTAATAGATTATCTATAATTTATTACTTATAATTTATGAATAAACATAATCATTATAAAAAAATATTCAAACTACATGATATTACTCATGTAGTTTGAATATTTAAATACAATATATTAAATTATGCTATACCAAGTTATTGTTTATTTTTACTATATAAAAATTGTATTTATGCACATTAATGATAGTTTTAATCTGAAAACTAAAGCTTTATAATTCATCTTAAGTTAAAAATAATTATATGTTATTATATGCTTTATGATTATTTCCAACATGGGAAACTCTAGCTTCTCTCTCTGCATATTTACCAGGACCAAATCTCTCGTCTAAACTTAAATATCCTGTAACCCTTGAAACCCCTTGGATATCACTTGAACCACAATTTGTGCAAGAAACTTCATTATTATGAAGATATGTTCCACAAAGCTTACAGTATCTTATATGAAAATTAATTCCCAAATAACTTATATTAGTATTTTTATAAGCATAATTTAATATATCCATTATAGTTTCTGCATTTGGGCAATCATCTACTTCCAAATAACTTATATGTCCTGCATTACATAACTTGTGATATGGTGCTTCTATATCTATTTTATTTTTTATTGATATTGGATAATAAACTGGTACATGAAAACTATTGGTATAATAATCTTTATCTGTTACACCTTTTATTGTTCCAAAAGCTTTCTTGTCTTGTTTTATAAATTTACCTGATAAACCTTCAGCAGGAGTTGCATAACAGCTCCAATTTAACTGTGTTTCCTCAGTTACTCTATCAGTGTATTGTCTTATATAAGAAATAACCTTAAGACCTAAATCTTTAGACTGTTCATCTTCTCCATGGTGCCTTCCTGTCAATGCAATTAGAGCTTCTGCAAGACCTATAAAACCTATTCCCCAAGTTCCTTGTTTTAATATTGGTTCAATAGAATCATCTGGTCTTAAACCCTCTGAGCCTTTCATAAGTCCTTGCCCTGCTACAAATGGTAAATCCTTAACTCTAAGATTTTTTAATACATCATATCTATGCATTAAAGATTCTTTACATGTCTCTAATCTATCATGTAAAATACTAAAAAACCTTTCTTCATTTCCCTTAGATAGTATACCTATTCTAGGTAAGTTTATAGTAACTGGTGCAATATTTCCCCTGCCTTCACAACCAGGCTCTCCATTTACATTACTCATTAAGTAAGTTCTACATCCCATTGTGGCTGGTTTATATCCCTTATCATAATAAGCTTTATTAAAATCTGCATCTATATTCATAAATGTGGGATTCATTCTTTTTGCAGCAACCTTACAAGCAAGTTCATAAAGGTAGAAATATGGGTCTTCTACTTCTCTATTTATTCCTTCTTTAACTCTAAATATTATATTAGGAAATATTGGTTGCTCTCCTTTTCCTAAACCTTTTTCATACTCTTTTAAAAATATCTCACATACTAAAGCTGCATCATGAGAATCTGGTAAACCTAAGTTTACTGAACTAAATGGCACTTGTGAACCGGCTCTACTATGCATTGTATTAAGATTATATACTACCCCTTGCATTGCTTGATGTATTCTTTCTCGTAATTTTTTTTCTACAAGTTTTTCTAATTTATCTGATGGTACGCCTAATTCTTCGTACTCTTTTATAATTTCTTCTCTTGTTGGATTAACAAATATACTCATATCATTATCAAAATCTGGATGGGATTGCCCTCCAAACATATCATTTTGAGTAGATTGTAGCAAAATACATGACAATTCAGCAGCTGTTTCTATTCTTTTTGGAGGACTTATGGTTCCATATCCTGTATTGAAACCATTTTCTAACATTTGTCTTGTTGGTATATGAAGACAATTTGTTGTTAAATTATAACTATCTAAATCATGATAATATACATCTCCATTTTCATGAGACTTAGCCAAATGTTTAGGCATTGTTGATAAGTTATACCACTTATTTGATTTAGAAGCTATTCTTAAAAGTTTTGATGAGAAATTATTTCCAACATTTGCATTATCTCTGTCAGTCTCTACTCCAATCTTACTTATAGCTTTCATTAAATCAGATTTTATTTCTCTAACTCTTGTTCTTTCAGCTCTATAATTTGAATAAGCATTTGATATATCTCTAAGACCACTATCTTTTAAAGCCTTTTGTACTAAATTTTGAATTTCCTCTACAGAAACATGACTTTTACCTGACATTTCTATGTAATTTAGCACCTTCTGAATTATACCTAAAACTTGACTTTCTCTTATGTTATAGTTTATTTCTTCGGCGGTTCTTTTTATTGCATTGCTTATTTTATCAGCATTAAACTTAACTTCTCTACCGTCCCTTTTCACAACATGTAGCATTATTATTCCTCCACTCTACTATATATAGTACCGAAAATCTATTATACTCTACTATAATGTAAGGTGCTAATTTTAAATTTTCCTTTTAGGCAAATTTTTATTATATAAGTCTTTATTTCTTCTATTTTTAACTTTTTCTAAAGATTCTCATCTGTTGACATCTGAACATTTATGTATTCAATTTCCAAATATTCATATAATTAATTACTTAATCTAATTTGAAAAATTACAGAATTATTCAAAAAACGAAGTGTTTCCATTAAATTTTATTAATAAAATTAATCTTATAATAATACAAAATGTCAATATAAAAATAATAAAAATTTATTTTTTATGAATATTTTTCTATTAATTACAAATAAAATATATTTTACTATTGATATATTTATTATTTATGATATATAATGGATTAAATTAGATTATATTCCAACAGGTTTATAAATAAAATTTAGGAGGGTATTTATTTGCAAAAGATAGCTATACTTACAGACAGTTCATGTGATTTAAATAAAGAGGAACTTAAACAAGAAAATTTATTTTTGTTACCGCTTAAAATAATTTATTCTAATGAAGAATTTAATGACAAGATAAATATAACCCCTAAAGAAGTCTATACTAGACTTAGCAGTGAAATACCAACTACTTCATTAGTTGGCGCTGATTATATAAATTCTGTTTTAGATGAGATTCTTTCTAAAGGTTATACTCATATAATTGGAATATTTATTTCTGAAGCATTATCTGGAACATTTAATGCAGTGAGACTAGCATTTGAAGAACGTACTGAATTTACTTACTCTTTATTTAATAGTAAAATTATTGGTTATCCTTTAGGATTAATAGTTAATAAAGCTTGTGCCTTAGCTTCATCTGGTGTTTCCTATGAAGAAATTCTAAATTTTCTTCCATATATAAGAGAAAATATCTCTGGATACTACACTGTTGAAACACTAGAATATTTAAAGCGTGGTGGAAGAATAAGCAAACTAAAAGGTACTTTAGGAGAATTATTAAATTTAAAACCTATAATAGGAATGGATGAAGAAGGACATTATTGTTCTATTGGAAAGGCTCGTGGAAGAAAACAATCAATAAATAAAATTAAGGATCTTATTTTAGAAGAATTGGACAAGGGTAAATGCTATATTTGGATTGTAAATGGAATGGCTGAAAAAGAGGCTATTAATTTATTAACCTCAATAAGAAACCATCCTAATCTTTTAGACTGTGGCGTTGAGGAAATTGGAGCTGCTATGGGTGTTCATTCTGGCCCTGGCATGATAGGAGTTGCCATTGAAAAACAAATGGTGGACTTAGAAAATATAATTTCAAAGGAAGAGCCTATAATTTGTAACTTATAATATTGATTAATATCAAATTTAAATATATAATGTATGTAACTTGTAAATTAAAAAATATTTATGCTAGGGGTGCCTCTTGGCTGAGAGATGATTTTTTCATTAACCCTCAAGGACCTGATCTGGATAGTGCCAGCGTAGGAAAGCGTTTTTCGTAGTAGTATTTTAAGACGTATTTATCTTGCGATAAGTATGTCTTTTTTATTTAATGTATAAATTTTTTAAATAGTTAATAATATAAAATTGGATTCTATCTTATTAATTTACCATGATTAAATCTAATTTTTAAATAATATATTTATATTTTAAGGAGGATTTTTAAAATGATGTCTTTTCAAGAAATCCTAGATAAGTTTGCAAATGGATTTTCGCAAATTTTTACAGGACTGCCCTCAAACATCGGAACTATTTTAGCAAGCCCCATGACAATAGTTACTTTAATAGGTCTTGCAGTAATAATTGTTGTATTATTAAAAGCTAGTAGAACTAAATTTGATGTAAGAATGATAACTACAATAGCTATAGCTTTAGCCCTAAGTGTTGTTCTTAGTTTATTTAGAATTTACCAACTACCTCAAGGTGGAAGCGTAACCTTAGCTAGTATGGTTCCAATACTTTTAATAGCTTATATTTATGGCCCGGGAGTTGGTATGCTTACAGGTTTCATCTACGGATTACTTACTTTGCTTATAAACCCATACATACTTCAACCTGTACAAGTATTATTTGACTATCCACTGCCTTTCTTATGTTTAGGTATAGCAGGATTTTTCCCTAAAAAAAGACTTCTGGGAGCAGTCATTGCAATTTTCTTTAGGTTTGTGTGCCACGTTATATCAGGAGTAGCTTTCTATGGAAGTTATGCACCAGCTGGTATGTCACCTTTAGTTTATTCAATAGTATATAATGGTTCATTCCTTCTTCCTGATACTATAATATGTTTAGTTGTATTATATTTCTTACCAATAGATAGGATAATAAGAACTATAAATAGAGGCGACTCTAATAGAAAAGCTGCATAGCTAAAAGGATATCTAAAATAATTTTAGATATCCTTTTTTATAGCTGCTTTTAATTCTAATATAAGTCCTTAAATACTGATGTATATAAGTCATTTTCAGCTGTATATTCTTCTGCTTTTCCATTTTCTAAAGCTTCAGTAAAATCTAAGTTTATAGGTAATTCACCTAAAAGTTTTAATCCTAGGTATTTAGCATGTTCTTCAGATGACTTTTTACTAAATACATTCATTCTTTCTCCACATTTTCCACATTCTATATATGCCATATTTTCAATTACTCCACGTACTGGTACTGATAATTTTCCGGCCATTGTAACTAGCTTTTTAACTATCATAGACACCATATCTTGAGGTGTTGAAACTACTATTATTTCTTTTAAAGGGAAGCTTTGCATTACAGTTAAAGTTATATCTCCAGTTCCAGGAGGCATATCTATTAAAAGATAGTCTAAATCTTCCCAAACTGTATCTTGATACATTTGATTTAAAACTCCATTTATAACAGGACCTCTCCATATAACAGGTTCATCTTCAACCTCTGTTATAAGGTTTAAAGACATGACTTTTATACCAAGCCCAGTTACTACAGGAATAAATCTAACTCCTTCACCTTCTGGATATATCTCTGCTCTTTTTTCATTTATTCCAAAGAATCTTGGCATTGAAGGTCCTGTTATATCAGCATCTAAAACTCCAACTTTATATCCTTTTTTAGCCAATTGAGAAGCAAGCATTCCAGTTACTGTTGATTTACCAACTCCACCTTTTCCACTTATTACTCCTACAACATTTTTTATATTCCCATATTTGTTTTTCATTTTGGCGATTCCACTTCCACAGCCACCACCAGCTTTAGCTGAACCACAGCTATCTTTACTTGAACATGATGAACAACTACTACTCATTTTATTCCTCCACTTTTTTCTATAGTTAACTGTTTATAATTTATACTTATATCCAATTTATATAGAATTTATTTTTGTGTTAGCCTTTTTATTTATTTCCAAAATTAATGTGATAAAATGCAATTTATATGTACTTTTTAACTAATAATAAGTCTTAAAACTAACACTATTTTTTATCTATATTTTAATCTTAACACTAGAAGAAAGTTTGTCAAGTATACTATTTTTGAAAGAAAAAATTCAGATATAGCATAAAATCTATATCTAAATCTAAATTATATTTTTAACGTTAAATTTTAATAACCCACTTAATTTGTAGCAGTCTTATTAGTTAAATATTTTTTTATACTATTAAAATTAAAAATAAATATTCCTAGTACTAATATAAATATTGATATAAACTGTGAAGTTGAAAGCATTCCCACACTACCTCTAACATCATCTCTTAAAAACTCCACAAAAAATCTTCCAATACTATAACATATAAGATATAATCCAAAAGTTTTTCCACACACTCTTTTTTTTCTGCTATAAATAATTAAGAATATTCCAAGGGCAAAATCAAAAATTGATGAATAAATTTGAGTTGGATGTAAATGAACATGAGGAACAGCTAGACTATTTTCTGGAAACACTACATATAATGCTCCTGCTGTCTCTGCTCCATAGCAACATCCAGCTAAAAGACAACCTATTCTTCCAAACCCCTGGGCAATAGCAAGTCCAGGGACTACTAAATCAAATATCTCTAAGGAATCCCATTTTCTTAGTTTACTATACAAAACTATAGATAGCATTCCACCAAGTATTGCTCCATAAATTACAAAACCATAGCCAAAATCAGTTATAAAACTTACTGGATTATTTATAAAATCACTTAAATTGGTTATTATGAACAATAATTTTCCGCCTAAAATTCCTGATAAAATAGTTATTATTATCATATTGAAAATACTATTTTCATTATAACCTCTTTTTCTTGCTCTTGAATTAAGAATCATTACTGCTGTAATAATTCCAATACCTATCATTAAACCATAACTATACACATTAAACCCAAATAAACTAAATAATATTAATCTCATTTTACCTCCATTATCAATTTATAATTTAAAGTAATATTTTAATTATCTTCAATTATAGTATTTATCTGGATTTAAATCAAACTGTTTTTATTCATTAAAACTTTTCATAATTATGTCATATATAGCATCATTATCCTCTTTAACTTTCTCTTCTAAGGAACTAAATAAAACTTTTAAAATTCTATCATTATCTAATCTTTTATAATAAAGCATATTTAAATATACTCTGTTTTCATCGCCCTTTTCTTTATATACTACCTTATATACATTCTCACCATCTATCTCTTCAATTTCTTTAGTATAAAACTTTGATTCATCAAAATTTATTTTTTCTTTATCTTTATCTATAAGTTCTTCTAAATCCTTTGAATAGTTTATTATTTGTATATACCCTATGATACTCATATCATCACTTACAAAATTATTATTATATATTATATAATTTCCAGGATACTGCTGCTCTTGTACATCCCAAGTATCTGGAAGAGTATAGTTTATAACTCCTTCTAATGCTGAATAAGAGCTAAGCTCTCCTATATTATTAGTAGTAAGTAACGCTCTTTCTATATTTTCTTTAAATATATTTTTTCCCGTAAAAAGCACTGTCATCAAAAATATTAATGTTAAAGTTATTGATAATTGCTTTTTATTCATCTTAGCTTTCTCTCCTTTCCCTCATTTAGTTAACTTATATACTATGTATATTCACTAGTTTATAAAAGAATTACATTTTTTTATTCTGTATACCTCTCTATATTGCTAAAATACACAAAAAAATAAGAGAGCTACTTACTCTCTTAACTTAAATAAATATTTAATTTATATAATTGGAATTAAAACCTTACTATTTTGGAAGTCATAAAACATTATCCAATGACCATTGTCGGAGTTTTCGAATTCAGGACACCATGTAACAAATCCAGTTTTTCCACCATAAGGTTGGTCATTTTTTTCTTTATATCCAGGGATAGCATAAGTTATATACTTTACAACTCCATTTTCATCATACTTAAATCCAAGCATAAAATAACCTTTTTTACTTATATAAGGATAATAGTTTATCATCGGATAGTATGCTACTGTATATTTATTGTAATTTGACATATTGCATAAAACATCAAAATTATCTACATCAACTTTATACCACTTACATTTTTTAATATCCTTTGCAAAATCTTTTGTATACGCAAAGTCGTCAACTACTGAAGAGAAAAATTCTGCTGTTGAACCTGATAATTCAAATTCATCATCACTTTCTTTCACTTCTCTATTTCCATCATTATTAAAATTTCTTCCTTGCCATGCTTTATATCCAGCATGCATAGTTCCAGTTGGCTTCCCTTTATCTGTGCCTGTCACTGTTCCTTGACTTTGCCCTGTTCCCATTGTTCCTTGATATCC
>JAUNBX010000101.1 GCA_030526875.1 Clostridium perfringens
ACTAATAGTGCCATAAGTAATGTATTTATGCTTAATCCAATTAGATTTAGAATTACAAATTTTGTAATTACACTTTTTTTATCTTTATTATCACACTTAAAAACTAGTCTAGAGTTCCAAAAGTAACTATTAACTATTGAAATGCTATATGCAATAATGCTTGCTATCATGTAATTTGTACCTATACTATTTAATAAAATAAAAATAACAAAGTTTAATAATGTATTTGAAACTCCAACAATAGAAAATTTAACTATATTTATAAGTTCCCCTACTCTGTTTTCCATTAACCTCTCCCTTAGCTTGAATTCTATTTATATATTTATTAATTTCAAATATTCCATTAGATGCAGACAATATAAATACCCCTAAAAAACAAACTAAATATCTAGATCTTGTTTCCCATAAAAGCAAAAATAAAAACACTCCAAAAATTGTTATATTAAATAAATGTGCTTCAGTTTTCTTATTTTTAAAAACACTTATAGCACCTATTAATATATTTATTACCATGATTAAGTATCCAACTTGTGATAAATATACAAATACGTATTTTTTGTCTCCTGTTACATACTGATGTAGTGTTGTTATTTCCTTAGGCTCTCTACGTAATTTTTCTATAGAAAACATAGTTCCATCAGACCAAGTAAATTTTATTTTATGTTCTAAAAACCTTAAATATCCTAAAAATCCATAATCATTAAGTCTCTTTTTTATTTCTTTTATATTTTCTCTCTTTCTTATTTCTTTATTAGGTAAATTCTCTGTAAACTCAACATCTAAATGATTATATTGTCCATCCCCTGTTAATCCCATCATTATCCAATGAGTTGCTGGGTATCCTCTTTCTGCTTTTAGAACCGGTGATATTTTATCTAAGTACATATTAAAAGCTGTATTTACTATTAAAATTGTACTAAGTATAATACTAATATTAATAATACATTTTCTTATATTTTTATTTGTAAGAATATCATATATAACTAGCCCTATAACAGATATTACTACATTTGTTTTTATTAAAATTCCAATTGCTATAATAATTGTTCCTATAAAAATATATAATATTCTTTTAAAATTCTCTTCGTCTTTTGATTTTAAATAGAAAAAAATCATTATTAATGGAAAGGGCATACTTATTGTATCAGTATAGATTATTGGAGAATACATATAAAAAGGAGTTATAAAAACTGCCATTATTAAACTTAAAGTTGCTGTTTTTAATCCATATAACCTTTTTGATAATATATATACCATAATTAAAGTAATATCTATCATTATTATGTTAAATAATATCCCACCTTTTAAAAAATCTAAACTAAATATTTTTAATATCTTAAATAAGATTGTAATAATAAAAAGAATTCCATAATTATTAGGATATCTTCCATAAAAATAGTTTGATATACTTCCTGTCTTATTTACTAATGTTTCTGCTTGATAAAAAACAACTCCAAAATCCCAACTTGGAAAAACTGTTAACTCTTTAGCTATAAGTAGCTGCAAAGCGATTATTATTCCTAATGAAATCAATGCTGTATATTTACATTTTTTATCTGAAAGCTTATTAATAATCATATTAACTATCATATAAATTATCATTGCTGATATTAATAATGATATTATTATTAAAGATGTATCTACTTTCAAAAAAACATTTGCATTAAATATAGCTACTTTTACTATAATTAAAATTGTAAGAATAAAAATTACATTAAATAAATTCAATAGGCTTGTTTTTATTTTCATGCAATTCTCCCTCTTCCTCAAAATTCACTATTTCATTTATTAAATATAACGGTCTATTTTTACTTTCATCATAGATTCTAGCTATATACTCACCTATTATCCCTAATGATACTAATTGAACTCCAGAAAAAAATACTAATACACACATTATTGATGTCCATCCACTACTTGTGTTTCCATATAATTTACTTACTATGCTATATACTAAAATTACGAATGAAACAACTAATGTCAGTATTCCTAAAGAACTCATTACTTTTAATGGTTTTGATGAAAATGATATTATTCCATCAGTTGCAAATTTAATCATCTTTTTCAGTGGATATTTTGTTTCTCCTGCAAACCTTTCATCTCTGTTATATTCAACAAAGGTTTGCTTAAATCCAACCCAGCTAATCATACCTCTTATAAATCTATTTTTTTCTGGCATTTTTTTAAAACTTTCAATAACTTTTTTATCTATAAGTCTAAAATCACCTGTATCTCTAGGTATCTCTATATCAGCTAAATTTGATAGTATTTTATAAAAATACTTTGCTGTTACTAACTTAAATTTACTTTCCCCTTTTCTAGTTTTTCTTTTTGCATATACTACATTAAATCCTTTTTTCCATTCTTCTATCATGTCAACTATTAACTCTGGAGGGTCTTGTAAATCAGCATCTATTATTACTGCCAAATCTCCTTTACAGTTTAATATTCCTGCTGTAACAGCTACTTGATGGCCAAAATTTCTTGAAAAATCTATTACTCTTACATTTAAATCTTCATTAGCTATACTCTTAAGTATCATCAATGTATTATCTTTACTTCCATCATTTACAAATATTATTTCATAATTAAAATTTATTTTTTCAACGACACTTTTTAATCTATTATAAAATTCATAAGCTACTTCTTCCTCATAATACATTGGTACTATAACACTTAATTTTTTCCTACTCATCTATTTGTTTTCCCCTTTTGACATTACAGCTCCACTTATAAATGAATTTAAAGCTTCTCTCCAATCTCTCATTTCATCTCCTACAGTTACTCTTAACATCATGTTATCAAGGGATGAATACTCTGGTCTTTTTGCTGGAGTTTTATATTCCCCTGAAGTACATGGATTAACTATGCAATTTTTATTTGAAAGAGCTATTATTTCCTTAGCAAAATCATACCAAGTACATTCACCTTTTCCTGTACAATGATAAATTCCATATTCTTCAGTCTCTATAAGTTTTAATATGTGATAAGCCAAGTCATTAGCATTTGTTGGATTTCCTTTTTGGTCATTTACAACATTTAAAGATTCTTTTTCTTCCCCTAGTCTCATCATTGTGTAAACAAAGTTCTTACCAACTCTTCCGTAAAGCCAAGCTGTTCTAACTATAAAATATTTACTAGAAAACTCTCTTACATAACTTTCACCTAAAAGTTTAGTTTTTCCATATACACTATAAGGCACTGTTAAATCAAATTCAGTTAATGGTCTAACTCCTTGTCCACTAAACACGTAATCAGTGGAAACTTGAACAAGTTTAGCACCTATCTTTTCACAAACCATAGCTAAATTTCTAGGACCTATTGCATTTATTTTAAAAGCTAA
>JAUNBX010000045.1:0-12753 GCA_030526875.1 Clostridium perfringens
AGAATATCCTAAAAATACTACACTTATTAGAATTAATTTAGGAGAAAATACTGTTCCATCAGATATTCAAAATAAATCAATTTGTATAAATAATGATATAAAAGAAGTCCTTCAAGATATTTTAGATTAAGGTTTTCTTTAAATTTAAGATTTTTAGACATTGGTTGAAAATCCTTTCCATTTCAATGGTAGAGGATTCACAGTATAATTGAAATAGGTTGTTTTTTATGTAGTATTAATTTAAATAGATTAATACTACATAAAATATGACCTTAAATTAATACAACTTAGGAGGAAATTCAATAGATGTTAGAAGAGGTTTTTTCAATTGTAGTAAAAGTAGATAAACCTATATTAGTAGGTCAAGATGAAGTAGTTGGTAGAAGACAATTAATCCCTATATTAAGTGGTGAGCTTACAGGAGAAAATATCCACGGTGAAGTTTTACCAGGTGGCGTGGATAGTCAAATCATTAGACCAAATGGAAAGTGTGATTTAAGTGCTAGATATGCTGTAAGATTAGATAACGGAATGAGTTTTTACATAGAAAACAATGGCTTTAGAACTGTTCCAAAAGAGTATGTTGAAGTAGTTAAAAATGGAGGATTTGTAGATCCATCTCTTTATTATTTTTGTACAACTCCAACTTTTGAAGTTTATAATGAAGAACTAAGATGGCTTTCAGAAACAGCTTTTGTGTGTAAAGCAGAAAGATTAACAGATAGCGTAATTCTTAAGTTTTTTAAAGTTAAATAGAGTTTAGACATAGGTGGTGCTAAAATTGTTTTAGTGCCATTTTTTATGGGTTAGAGCCATTTTGGTGGATAACCCAAAGAGTATTTGTTGATAACATATAATAAATAATTTTTATTGTGGATAGTTTTTAGATTAATGAAAGTGATACAATAATATTAGTTTGTACCACTACTTTGCAGCATATCATTTAAAGCTAAATCAAGATAGCCAACGGTTTCTTCAATAGAGATATTAGAATCATTTTGAAGCCACCAAACACCAAGACCTACCATAGCTGCGTAATAAAGTTCAGATAAAACAGGAATAGGTATTATAAATTTAGCACCGTGCTTACTGTTATCTTCTAGTTTGTATCTTACAGAATTAACAATCATCTTTTTGAAGTTTTTTGAAAGAAAATCACTTTTAAAGTTACTTAATCCTATAAGGTAAATCTTTTTATTATTCTCTATATGTTCTAAGAATGATTTAAATAAGTTTATGTAAAATTTTCTTGAGACAGTATTATTATAAAAATCAAGACTTTTAATTTCAAATTCATTTATAATATTTTTTAATGCATACTTTAATAGGTCATACTTATCTTCAAAATGATTATAAAATGTAGTTCTATGAATCATAGCTCTATCACATATATCAGAAATACGTATATCATCAAAAGCTTTTTCTTTTAATAAGTTAATGAATGTATCTAAAACTAACTTATTAGTTCTTTTTACTCTTAAGTCTATTTTTTTTATATCTTTAGTAAGCAAAGTAGTACACCTCCTAAATAATCTACAATTTTTGTAGATGTGTAGACTAACTATACAAAAAGTATTTTTTGTTTCTTGTTATAAAAAATAAAAAGTTATATATTCATAAATATAGTAATTAAAATAAAGTAACGATTATTTAATGTATATTAAATAAATATTTCTTATAAATTTTATCACGAATTTATAAAAACATACTAAAGAAAATATTAAGAATTAGGAGAATACAGTATGTCAAAGATATTAATAATTAATATTCCAGCTCATGGACATATTAACCCAACATTAGAACTAACAACAAAGCTAGTTTCTATTGGGCATGATGTTACATATTTAGCAGGTGAAACATTTAAAGATAAAATAGAAAAAACAGGGGCTAAATTTAAGGGGTATGTAGAAGAAAATAATGTAGAGTATGGTATAGGAAATATTTTAAGAACTAATGTGAGAGTTTATGATTTAGCTTTAGGGATAGCAAAAAATTATGATTGTATTATATATGAAAATGCATTTTTCTTAGGAAAGAAACTTGGAGAAAAATTGAATAAGCCTACAATAAGACTTATAACAACCTTTGCATTAACAAAAAATATTATTGAGAAAATTGTAGAAGGTACTGAAGAGGGTTCAAACTTATTAGGAAATAAGGAGTACAGAAGGGATGTTGTTTCAAAAATTTTACCTCAATGGGAGTTTAAAAACGATGATATTTTAGATGAGGTACTAGAAAACCCTGGAGATTTAAATATAGTTTATACAACATCTAGTTTTCAAATAGAAAGTGATAAATTCAATAAAGATATCTTTAAATTTATTGGCCCATCTATTATGGATAGAAGAGAAGATATAGATATACCATTTGATAGGATGGGTAATAACATAGTATATGTATCTTTAGGAACTGTATATAATAATTCTTTAGAGTTCTTTAAAACGTGTATCGAAGCACTTAAGAATGAAAAAGTTAGCGTTATTATGTCTGTAGGAAAGAGTATAGATAAAAAAGCCCTTGGCCATATACCAGATAATATTTATGTTTATGATTATGTGCCACAATTAGAGGTATTAAAACATGCTAAGTTATTTATAACCCATGGAGGAATGAATAGTACAAATGAAGGGATGTTTTTTCAAGTACCTTTAGTAATTGTTCCTCAATCTGTGGATCAACCTGTAGTTGCAAATAGAATTTTAGAATTAGGTTTAGGAAAAGTTATAGATAAGAATGAAGTAACATCAAAAAACATAAAGGCATGTTGTTTAGAAGTATTAAATAATGATATGTATAGAAGAAATATGGTTAATATGAAAGAGGATATATTAGCAGCAGGTGGTGTAAACAGAGCAATTGAAGAAATAGAGAATTTATTACAAAAAGTATTATGATCCTTGATTTAGAAAGGTTATATTATGTTACATATTAATTATAAGGAGATTATTGATTATGAATAAAAAGTATAATATTAGTGAAGATTTTAATGAGCTTATAAAGATGGTAGAAAATCGAGGTAAAATAACTTCACAGGAAGAAGCAATAAAAATGATTAGTGAAGCTAATAGATTAGGGAAGATAGCTTTAGACAATAATAAATCTAATGATGAAGTTAAAGTAACAAAGAAAAAGATGAAAAGTTTTGATGGTGAGGAAATAGATATTCAAATTATAGAGCCGCAAAATATAGGAAATAATGCACCATGTTTAATTTATTATCATGGAGGAGGTTTTGTTAGTGGACCTATGGAAGCTTATATAAAAGCTATGCCTTTATATGCTCTTAAAGTGAATTGTAAGGTAGTTTTTGTTGATTATAGATTAGCTTTAGAATATCCTTTCCCAACAGGTGTGGAAGATTGTTATAGTGCTTTACTGTGGGTATATGAAAATGCACAATCTTTAGGAATTGATGTTAATAAAATAGCAGTTGGAGGAGATAGTGCAGGAGGTGCCCTATCAGCAGCAGTGTCACAAATGACTTTAGATAGAAAGGGACCTAAGATATGTTTTCAAATGTTAAATTACCCTGTAACAGATAGTAGGCAAATAACAAAGTCTGTAAGAGAATTTGTTGATACCCCTATTATTAATTCACAATCAATTAAAACAATGTGGCAAACATATTTAAGAAATGGTGATAGGGGTAAGATAGAATATGCAGCACCAATGTTAAGAAAATCTTTTAAAGGTCTTCCAGCAGCATATGTAGAAGTAGCAGAGTTTGACCCACTAAGGGATGAAGGAATAGAATATGCAAAAGCTATGAAGGAAGAAGGAGTTTCTGTAGAATTTGTACAAACTAAAGGAACAGTTCATGGCTATGATATGATACAAACAAGTGATATTACTAAGGAAAGCATAGGAAAAAGGGTAAGTGCTTTAAAGAATGCTTTTAATATAAAATAAAAGTTTAGAAATAATGAAACTAGAAGATTTTAGGACTATTTAAAATATTTTAAATAGTCCTTTTTGTTGCAAAATATAATAAAAGTCGAACGAAAAAACTTACAGGGAATATAATAAATATGTTAAAATATCTAAGTATGTAATAAATTATATAAAAAGGGGGATAAAGTATGACAAGAAGTACAGAGAGTATAAAAGAAAATAAAATGGGTACTATGACAGTAAATAAACTACTTATTTCAATGTCGTTACCTATGATTATATCAATGCTTGTTCAAGCACTTTATAACGTTGTAGATAGTATGTTCGTAGCTCAAATAAGTGAAAATGCTTTAACAGCAGTTTCTTTAGCTTTTCCGCTTCAGTCTTTAATGATTGCAGTAGGCGTTGGCACAGGAGTTGGAGTAAATGCTGTTTTATCTAAAAGTTTAGGACAAAGGGATTTTGAAAATGCTAACAAGGCAGCTAGTAATGGAATAATTCTTTCATTTTTAAGTTATATAGCTTTTGCACTTATAGGAGTATTTTTTACTGGACTATTTTTTAGGTCACAAACTAGTAATGCTGAAATAATGAATCATGGAAGTCAGTATATATATATTTGTACAATTTGCTCCATTGGTTTATTTGGGCAAGTAATATTTGAAAGATTGTTACAATCAACTGGAAAAACTTTTTACACAATGATAACTCAAGGAACAGGGGCTATTATTAATATAATTTTAGACCCAATACTTATATTTGGTTTATTTGGAGCTCCTAGAATGGGAGTTGCAGGAGCAGCAGTTGCAACTGTAACAGGGCAAATTATTGCTATGTTTTTAGCTCTTTATTTTAATTTAAAAAAGAATCATGAAATTAAATTAAATAAAAAGACATTCAAACCAGATTTTAAAATTATAAAGAGAATTTATGCTGTAGGAATACCATCTATAGTAATGCAGTCAATAGGTTCAGTTATGACCTTTGGACTAAATAAAATATTAATAGGATTTACACCAACAGCTACAGCAGTATTTGGTGTATACTTTAAACTTCAAAGCTTTGTATTTATGCCTGTATTTGGTCTTAACAATGGTATGGTACCAATAGTTGCATATAATTATGGAGCTAAAAATGAAGAGCGTGTTACAAAAACAATAAAACTTAGTACTCTTTATGCAATAGGTATTATGTTAGTGGGATTTTTAGTATTTCAAGCTTTCCCAAAACAATTATTATATCTTTTTAATGCTTCAGAGGATATGTTACGTATAGGGGTTCCAGCTTTAAGAATAATAAGCATAAACTTTATTTTTGCAGGTTTTTGTGTTATAGCAAGTTCAGTATTCCAAGCTTTAGAAAATGGAATGTTAAGTTTAGTAATTTCAGTAGTTAGACAATTAGTTGCAATATTACCACTAGCATTTATATTTGGTCAAGCTTTTGGAGTAAATGCTGTATGGTTTGCATTCCCTGTATCAGAAATAATATCAGTAATACTTTCTACTATATTTATGAGAAAGGTTTATAACAAAACAATTAAACCGATAAGTATGGTGGCATAAATAGATTTAGGCTATTTTAAAGAAATTTATCTTTAAGATAGTCTTTTATTTTGCATTTATTTTCTATTAAGTAGTAATTTAAAAAAGATTAAAGGAATAGAATTTCAAATAACCATTAATCTAAAACATAGTTTTACTTTTATAGAAAAATACATATTTAGAATAATAAAAATTAAAAGAAACAAACTAAAGAAGAAAGAAATAAGGAGGATTTTTATGTTTAGTGAGTTTAAATTAAATGATAAAGTTACTTTAAGAAATAAATTAGTAATGGCACCTATGACTACCTGTGCAGCTAATGATGATTTAACTGTTGCTGATGATGAGGCACAATACTATAAGGAAAGAGCAAAAGATTTAGGAATGGTTATAACAGGTTGTACATTTTTTAAACCTAATGGGCAAGGGTTTAAAGATGAGTTTTATGCAGGGGATGATAGCTTTATTCCATCACTTAAAAAGATGGCAAATGCTATAAAATCACAAGGAGCTAAGGCTGTTCTTCAAATATTTCATGGAGGAAGAATGGCAGACCCAACTAAAGGAGAGCTAGTGAGTGCATCAGCTATTAAGCCAAATTATAATTTATTTGGTCCAGTGGAAGCTTTAAAAACTCCAAGAGAACTTACAAATGAAGAGGTGCTAGATCTTGTAAATGGATTTTATGAAACTACAAGAAGAGCCATAGAGGCTGGGTTTGATGGAGTTGAAATTCATGGAGCAAATACGTATTTAATTCAACAATTTTTCTCACCACATTCAAATAGAAGAACTGATGAATGGGGAGGAAGTCGTGAAAAAAGAATTAAATTTCCTTTAGAAATTATAAAAGCTATAAATAAGGCAAAGAAAGAGTTTGGAAAGGAAGACTTTATAGTAGGGTATAGATTTTCACCTGAGGAGTTAGAAAATCCAGGAATAACTTTAGATGATACGCTTTATTTAGTGGATACTTTAGCAAATGAAGAGATAGATTACCTTCATGTGTCATTAAGTAAATATAATAGTACATCAATTAGAGATAAAGATGATAAGAGAATTATAGGAAAGCTTCTTTCAGAAAAAATAGGTGGAAGAAAGCCTTTAATAGGTGTTGGAAGTATTTATACCAAGGAAGATGCAAAGGATGCATTAGACAATGTTGGTTATGACTTAATAGCCTTAGGTCATGTAATCATAACAGATCCAGATTGGGTTAAACATATAAAAAATAATGAAAAAGTAGAAACAGTTGTTCATGCTAATAGTTTGGAAGAACAAAAGATTCCTAAAAAGATGATGACAATGCTAGAGGCATCTGAAGGATGGTTTAAAATAGAAAAATAATAGAGTATGGACTGTATCAAAAATCTTGATATTTACGATATATGGGTTATATATCGTGGATAATTTTACTTATGATATAGTCCAATCTTCATAAAAAATAAAAAAGATATAGTCTACTCATTAAAAATCAATGAATAGATATTTGAAATAAATATTTATTATAATTTTAAATAAAATTGTACCCATACATTAGTATATTAATTTTATTTTATGATATATTTATATAAAAGAATTAACTGTAAAAAAATGGAGGGATAACTATGAGTAGAGAATCAATTAATAAGAATTTAGCACAAATGCTTAAAGGTGGCGTAATAATGGACGTTACTAATAAAGAAGAGGCAATTATTGCTGAAAAAGCTGGTGCTTGTGCAGTTATGGCCCTTGAGAGAGTTCCATCGGATATAAGAAAACAAGGTGGAGTTGCTAGAATGTCAGACCCTAAAATGATTAAGGAAATTCAAGAAGCAGTTTCAATTCCTGTAATGGCTAAAGTTAGAATAGGTCATTTTGTAGAAGCACAAATTTTAGAAGCCTTAGAAGTTGATTTTATAGATGAAAGCGAAGTTTTAACTCCTGCTGATGATAAATACCATATAATAAAAAATGATTTCAAAGTACCATTTGTATGTGGTGCAACAAATATTGGGGAAGCCTTAAGAAGAATTGGTGAAGGGGCGTCAATGATAAGAACTAAGGGTGAGGCTGGAACTGGTGATATAGTACAAGCTGTAACTCATATGAGAACTATGACTAAACAAATAAAAGAAATTCAAAATGCTAGTGAAGAAGAGCTTATGACTTTAGCTAAAAATTATGGAGCACCTTATGATTTAGTAAAAAAGGTTCATGAAACTGGAAAGCTTCCAGTGGTAAACTTTGCAGCAGGTGGAGTTGCAACACCAGCAGATGCAGCTCTTATGATGCAACTTGGAAGTGAAGGTGTCTTTGTAGGTTCTGGTATATTTAAGTCAGATAATCCATCAAAAAGAGCAAGAGCAATAGTATTAGCAACAACTTATTATAATGAACCTAAAAAGTTAGCTGAGATTTCAGAGGATTTAGGAGAAGCTATGTTTGGTGTAAATGCTAATGAGTTAGAAACTAGATACGAAGAAAGAGGATGGTAGGCTATGAAAATTGGGGTTTTAGCTTTTCAAGGTGGGGTTATAGAACATATAAAGCAAATAGAATCTTTAGGCCATAAAGCTATAGAAGTTAAAAAAGAAGAAGATTTAGAAGAACTAGGTGGAATAATCCTACCAGGTGGAGAAAGTACAACTATGGGAAAACTTTTAAAAATAACAAATCTTTTAGAACCTTTAAGAAAAAAGATAGAAGAGGGTCTGCCTACCTTTGGAACATGTGCTGGAATGATACTTTTAGCAAAGGAAATAGAAGGTGAAAACAGTTATTTAAATCTTATGAATATAAAGATAAAGAGAAATGCTTTTGGAAGACAGTTAGATAGTTTTAGTGAATATCATAAAGTTAAAGGTATACAAAAGGACATAGAGCTGGTATTTATAAGAGCTCCCTATGTAGAAGAAGTAGGAGAAAATGTAGATGTTTTATGTAAAGTAAGAGAAAAAGTTGTTGCTGTTAAAGAAAACAATATTATAGCAACATCTTTCCATCCAGAACTAACAGATGATTTAACTTTTATGAAATACTTTTTAAGTATTTGTAATTAATTTTAATATTAGATAAAACATTATACTAAGAGAATATGTTTATTTTTATAAAAAGTATTTTATAAAAATAAAAGATGATGAAATTTAAACTTCATCATCTTTTTATTATTTACCTTGTTTGCAAAGAGTACCTTCAATTAGTTTTTCTTCTTTTTCTAATAATCTTCCGAATTTAGGATTTATAGCTTTAGCAAACATGTTTAAGAAATTAATTAGTATAAAGAATACTACATAAGTTGCTATAAATATTTCTACATCTCCTAATAGGTTAAATACATTAGCTACATGAATGTATCCAAGTCCTGTGAAGTAAGTTCCAAGCTTAAATGCTGCAAGTGTTGCAATAGCTAATGGGAAAGTAAACGCTGCATAAGTTGGCTTGAAACCTTCTTTAAATAATTTAAGAATGTATCCATAAACAACTACTAAAAGTACTAGACCAGTTACTATTAACCAAGCTAACATATATGGATTTGGATTTGGATCAATTGCTAAGATACCAACAACTCCAAGTGGTGCAGGAGAACATATTATACCAACAGTAGGTAATTTATGATCATCTAAATGTTCACTTTTAAATACCATATAAAGAACAATTGGTAAAAGAGCTGTATAAAATACAAAACCAAACATTAGCATAAATTGTGCAATACTTGGGATTATTCCACCCATTCCTACACTTGCAATACAACCTGTAATCATTCCAGTGTATATAATAAAGCAAGTTGGCATTACATTTGCAAATTTTCTTTCTTTAATTCTTATTATTGTATAAAAAATTGCTATTCCATAGTGGTATATTACAGCTCCTATCCATAAAGCGCTACAAATTGCTGGGAAGTATGGATAAAAGTAAGCTGCAATTAACCAAGTTACCATACCCATAGTTGGATAAAATGTTCCCATAACAGGATTTTTTAGTTCTCCAAACATAACTTTTGGAAATTTTATAAGTCTTATAACCATTAGTGTTAGCATTATCATTGCTATAGTTATTGCTATAGGTTTTAAAAAGCCTATTCCTTTAAGTTGCCAGCTTGTGCTTAGTGTTATGAAAGCTAAACAAGTTCCACTAATACCAATTGGCATCCTTTCTAATTTATCTAAATATCTATTCATTAAAATCACCTTTTTTCATTTTTATTATATATGTACTAGAAGTTTTTCTAAATCTTTCCTACAACTTTATTATAGTTTATAGATCTATATAAGTAAAATACTTATTTTTAGTATTAATCATAGGTAAATACCTATTAATAAGATAAAAAAAGTAACACTAAGCTAGTAGTTAGTGTTACTTTTTTCTATATATTTTAGTAATTTTAATGATAATTCCAGTTTGAATAAAACATCACTATCAGTCAGTGAAATATTAAGTAATGCTTCTATTTTATGAAATCTATAAAAGAACGTACTATTATGAATTTTTAAAACCTTTGATGCTATATTTGAATTTCTATTATTATCTAAATAAGTAGTTAGTGTTTTTAAAAGCTCAGTATTATGTTTCTTATCAGTAATGATAATTTTTTTTATAAATGGATGAATTAAGTTTTTTATATTTATTTGATTTTCCTCATTACTTAAAGATAGATTAAACCAATAGTATTCTAAATAATCTTCAAAATAAAATATATAATCATTAGAATTTAAATGTTCTACTATATTTAAAGTATTTATACTTTGTTTGTAAAATTCCTTTGTTTCTAAGATATTTTCAAAGGACATACTAATTCCTGCTTTTAAGTTATTTAGTTTTAAAAAGTTTAAAAACTGACTCTCAGTATCTATAGAAAATAGTTTTTCAGAGTTTGTACTTACGAGAAATATAATTTTGTTATTAATATAGGTTGCTATAGAATTTAGAAGTATACTTTTAACGTTATTTATTAACTGTTTTAAGCCAAAGTTGTGTCTATAATCTTTATATATTTGTTTAAAAGGTACTGAGACTAAAAATAAGTTATCCTTGATTTTAAAATTTGTTTGAGATAATCTTTCCTTTAAATGATTTATATCCTCTACTTTATTTTCTAGTAAATCAATAAGATAATACTCCTCTTCTAAGCCTGAACTATTTATAAATAAATTATCTTTTTGAATTTGTATAGATAGTGTTTTAGATAAGGTGTTTACAAGGCTTAAGTCATCACAGTTAAAATCTCTATATTTTTTTAGTACACAAATATAAGCTGTGGTTATATTATTCACCTTTATTCCACAAAAGATGAGTTTTTCTTTAGAAGAGTGAAAAAAGGCTTGTGTAGAATTATATATAGTATCCATACAATTATCTTCTTTAATATTTTCAATAATTTCAGAAACTAGATAATAACTCTCATTATAGCTGTTTATAGAATCATGGAGTAATGTTGCAAGCTTAGAAAGCCCTAAAATTTTATAACTAGTATCTAAAATTAATATTGGATTATTTAAATAATTTTCAGCTATATTTAAAATTTCGTTAATCTCGAAATCATTATTTATACTGTCAAATATAGTGTATTTTTTTATGTAAAGTTTTTGTTTTTCCATTAAAAACTCAGATATTATGATATAAATTTTTTCTAATGTAAGGTCACTTTCTAATTGAAGTAAAGAAGAACTTTCATATATATCTTTTGTTATAGTTAAAATATTACATTGTTTAAAGTAATTTAAGTTAATGTCATCTGTTAAGTAAAGGGTGTTTTTTGAAAGTTCTTTGGGATTATTTAAAATAGCTATATTAGTTATAATAAAGTTTTTATACTCTCCATATATTTTAAAGTTATTATTTTTAACAAAATTTATTATATCCTTTAAGGTGATCAAAAGAATTTCCTCCGTATTTATAGTTAATTTAAAAAGCTCTCTATAAAATTACATAGAGCAACTTTTTATAATAAAAATTAGAATAAAGATAATTTCAGAAAAAATTTGAATTTATCTAATTTAAATTGTGATATATTTAGATTTATTTTTGATGTTATGAAATTTAAGTCATGGTAACATTATAACAATAAAACCTAGTTAAGAAAAAATATAATTATTGTTAGGAGTTTTGTTGTTATGAGTTTTAAAGTAATGGGTGTTACATCAGGAAGAAAAGATTCAAATTCAGAGATACTATTAAAGGAAGCTTTAGTAGCATGTAAAGAACAAGGGGCAGAGGTTATAATGATTAACCTAAGAGATTATAATATTTTGGATTGTACAGGCTGTACTGCATGTACTCATGGTATGAGTCAAGGTAAATACGTAGGTTGCACACTAGATAAGAAAGATGATAAAAAAGAAATAATGGATGTTATGTTAAATCAAGATGCAGTAATATTTGCAGCTCCTACTTATGATTTAATGGCAAATGCAACATTTTTAAAGTTTATGCATAGAAACTTAAGCTATGAATCTTCATTTTTAGAAGATATAGGAGCAGTAGAACATAAAGATAGAGTAGGTGCTTTAATAGCAGTTGGAGGTTCAACTCGTTCATGGCAATCAATGGCTCTTGAAACAATGCAAGCTACTTGCTTTACAAATGATTTTAAAGTTGTTGATATGCTTCTTGCAACTAGAGTTCCAGCACCAAAACAAGCGTTGCTAAATGAACAAATGATTAAACGTGCTTATGAAATTGGTAAAAATGTAATGAGATCATTAAATACTCCTGCTAAAGAAAGAAAATGGCTTGGAGATGAGAATATGGGCTGGTGTCCAAACTGTCATTCTAATGCATTAGTTTTAGGAGAGGTTCAATGGGATGGACTACATTTCCCTATTGAGTGTCAAGTTTGTGGTGCAGGTGGAGATTTAGAAAAAACTGAAGATGGAAAATGGAAGTTTGTTATTGCACAAAATGGTTTATGTCGTGATAGAACAACAGTTGAGGGAAGAACTCACCATTTAAGAGAAATCGAAGCTACTCAAGGGGGATTCTATACAGAGGAAAATTTAAAGACAGTAAAAGAAAAGTTTGAAAAATATAAAAATATAAAATTTAAAGGGATAGAAATTAACAAGTAAAATAGCTATAGATGCCATTTAGTACCTAGATTATTAAATGGCATCTTTTTATGAATAATTTTAATTATAGCAAATAAAATATATTAAAATTATTAAAATATATTTAATAAGAAAATTGTAGTATAATTAAAAACTTTAAATTATGTAGGAATAAATTAATCATAATAAGAGAACCTAAAATATAAGGAATTTATATTTTAGGAGGCATTATTTATGTTTAAACATGAAAAACCATTATTACAAGAAGTTAAGGTGGAAAAGCCAAATCC
>JAUNBX010000045.1:12853-19419 GCA_030526875.1 Clostridium perfringens
TGTTTAAACATGAAAAACCATTATTACAAGAAGTTAAGGTGGAAAAGCCAAATCCACAATATGCAGTTTTAATGCAAGAGCAATTAGGTGGATGTAATGGTGAATTAAAGGCAGCTCTTCAATACATATCTCAAAGTTTTAGAATAAAAGATCCAGAAATTAAAGATTTATTTTTAGATATAGGTGCTGAAGAACTTAGCCATATGGAGATGGTAGCACAAACAATAAACTTATTAAATGGTCATGATGTAAACTATGAAGCTGTTGGTGTTGGTGGGATAGAACCACATGTAACAAATGGATTATCACCAGTTTTGGCTAATGCATCAGGATATTCTTGGACAGCAGACTATGTAACAGTAACAGGAGATTTAGTTGCTGATCTTCTTGCAAATATTGCATCAGAGCAAAGAGCCAAGGTAGTTTATGAATATTTATATCGTCAAATAGAAGATAAATATGTAAGAGAAACAATTGACTTTTTACTTAATAGAGAAGAGGCTCATAATGCTTTATTTAGAGAGGCTTTAAATAAAGTTCAAAATACTGGTTCAAATAAGGATTTTGGAGTTACTGAAGATTCTAAGCTTTATTTTGATTTATCATCACCAGGGCCAAAACATGAAGCACCAAATCCAACACCAGTGTCCTTTGAAAATCCAAGAAGAGATAAATAATTTAGTACAAAATAAAAAACCACAATATATAATCTTTTATATCGTGGTTTTTTATTTTATATAGATTTAATTTCTTTAGAAAATTTTAAATCTTTAATTAAAAATCCTATTGCAACTAAAGAAGCAATAAAGTTAGATAATGGAAGTGCTATCCAAACACCTAATACTCCTAAATTAAATATATGAGGTAGTATATAAAGCATTGGTATAAAAAATATTATTCTTCTTAGCATTGATAAAATTATAGATTCTCTAGCATGGCCAATTGCTCTATAAAATGCAATAGATAAAAAGTACACTCCAAGAAGTGGTGAAGCTAAAAGTGTAATCCTAAGAACATAACTACAACTATTTATTAGACTTAAGTTATTAGTAAACATTCCAACAAGATTTTTAGAGAAAATAATCATAATAACTGTAGCAATTAAACATATAGATGATGAAAATATTGCACTAAATTTTACACTTTCTTTTATTCTTTTAAAGTTTTTAGCACCAAAATTGTAACCAATTAAAGGCTGGGAACCTCTTGAAAATCCACCAGCTGACCTTTGAATAAGTGAAGTTAACTTATAAACTACTCCATAAATTGCAACTGATTCAGTGCTTCCTAGGGTATATAAAACATTATTTAAAAGAACTATAGAGATACTTCCTGTAAATTGATTTAAAAAGGTTGAAAATCCAATTGGAATAGCCTTTCTTAACATATTAAAATTATATCTTATATATCTTGCTCTAACTTTTAACATTGCTTTATATTTAAAATAATAAACAATATAAAGGAAATTTATAAATTTTGACAAGGTTGTAGCAAGTCCAGCACCAGTAACTCCCCAACCTAAAAGAACTATAAATATGTAATCTAAAATTATATTAGAAACAATACTAGTCATTGTTCCATACATTGAGTAGTTAGCGCTCCCTTCTGCTCTCATAACATTATTTGATGCAAGACAGATAGGAAAAAATAATGTACCTATAAACATCATTCTAGCATAGTCTGTAGCATAGGGAATAATATTGCCTTCGGCTGAAAATAGTTCTACAATTTCCTTTGGAAAAGATATGCCTAAAATACATAAAACTATAGCTAAAGTAATTATAAAGGCATAAAGGGTTCCTATAGATTCTTCGGCTTTATCATAGTGTTTTGCACCTAATTGCCTTGAGATAAAAGAACCTATACCAGAGGCAAAAAGAAGTGTTGCAGCTGAGATAATCATTTGAATGGGAAGATAAATTGATATAGCAGCTATACCGACATCTCCCACACATTTACCTATAAAAATAGTATCTATAATATTATAAATCACTGTAGAGAGGGCTGATAATGTGGCAGGAAGTGTTAAAACAAAAATAGCTTTAGTAAGCTTTTCCTGACCTAATAAATATTCTCTATTCATTTATTTCTCCTTTGTATAATTAATAACCTACTAATATTATAAATCAATGTTTACTTGTAAACAACATACTAAAAATATGAAAAAGATAATTAACTAATAAAAATTAATCATATAGATTAATAATATATATTATAGAAAATATTGATTTATAGATTTATAGGCTAAAATATGATAAAATTTAAGAAAAGATTTAAGAATGGAATGGTTATATGAGTAAAACTTTTAATGTACTAGGTAAAAATATAGTTTTTAAAGATGAAGAAAAATTATATATCGATATAAGAAATATATTTTATAAAGAAGCATTAGAAAGTTCTGAAAATTTCATTGATAAATTTAATAAAAAATATACAAGCCTTGATGATTTTATGATACGAGGAAACAGCGATGGGATTAAAGTTATAGATAATGCTTTAGAAAAAGGATTTGATCTTTTAAAAAACATGGGAATAAATAATATTGACTTTAATTGTTTTGAAAAATATAGTAAGAATTATTTAGGAAATTGGAAAAGAAGTTTTTTAAATATAAAAGAGCAATATAACACTCTTATGGATAGAAAATATAAGAGAAGAAATAGAAGAGTTAGAAGAGTTGTGAAGAAAGGCCTTGTAAGGGCAAATGGTAACAGCTATAAGACTATTGAAGAATCAATAGAATCAAAATTTTTAGAAACAATTTATGAAATAGGGAATATCATTGGAAACGTTTTTGAAAATATAGGATTAAATATAAGAATACACAATAAAATGTCAAAAATATTTAAAGCCGCAGAAACTAAAAAAAAGCTAAAGAATGGAATATATGAGGATATATTTAGCATTCATTACGCCATTATAGATATAATAAATGAAAAAAAAGGTTATGCTATAAATCCTTTTTACGATAAAAAAGGTAAGGAAGAAGCCAAGGACATTTATTATAAATTAATTGACGGAGAAATAAAAAAAGATAAAATCAAAGAGAAATCTCAAGAAATGATATATAAATATCCTTTTTCTAAAAAGTTTTATAGATTTGTTTTAGGATACTTTAAAAACTATGATAAGGAAATAGAGGAATATGCAAAATTCTTTGGTGTAGAAATAAAGTCTATCAAAGATAAAATGCTTAATCAAAATTTAAAAAAGATATAAAATAAGAGACTATATAAAAGGGTATAAGTTAAATTATAACTATAACCTTGGTTATATAGTCTATTTTAATTTTAGGACATACTACATTTATAAAGTTTTTCCTCTGTATTTATAAAAAGTTTAGAAATAGTATCATAAGATTTAGACCAAGCATTTAGAGTATCTAAAGATAGTTTGTCCCCTAAAATTTCTTTCATAGAATCTAAAAAACATTTTTTCACTATAATATATTGATTTTTTTGTACATGGCGTTGTACATGCATAGTTGAAACGATTTTAATCATTGGTTTCATTTTAGATAAATCATCTAAATTTTGTGCAATTATTATTAAAGTTTTAATAAGAGCCATAGGCTGTTTACCTTTTTCTTTTGTAACTTTATTAAACATTTCTTTAATTACTTCATCAGCTTCAAATAATTTCTTATAAAACAAGCTTAAAATATCATCTTCATTCTTTTTTAAAAGTGGAATAGAATGTTGAACCAAAGCTATAGTTTCTTCACTTAACATATATAATTCTCCTTTATCATTATGTAAATTAAAAATTATTTTATGACATTTAATTTATAATATCGTTGTTTTAAATTAGATAGTAAGAGTATTTTACATAGATAAAAAATAATGTCATTATAAGTTTTATTATAACTCTAAATAAATATAATGTTAAAAAGTATTTAAAATAAAAATTTTTAAAATACATATAAATTAGGTAAAATAAAAAAGCCATAAACCTTAGAGTTTATGGCTTTGGCAGTAATATAGAGAATAAAATGATAATTTAAAAACCTCTATACTTAGTAATAAGTGTGAATCTTTTAGGAATTATTAATTATAAGTTAAGTTGTTTTATAAAGCGAAAATCTATTTGCTTTAAGTAAAATTTTATGATTTAATAATAAACGTTATTTTATTGTAGAAAATATTATTTAATAATTACTTTCTATAATTATATTATATACGAAAAAATGTATATGTCAAATACATATTTAAAATTATATGAAAATTTATAATAAAAAACAAGTTGTAACCATAATAATACATTGTTATAATAAGATAAAATTAAGGTAAGGAAGTGTTTTTATGCCATTTATAGATTCAAAGGTAACAGTAAAACTAAATAAAGACAAAAAAGAATTACTTAAAAGTGAGCTTGGTAAGATAATTACAAATATACCAGGAAAATCAGAAGAGTATCTTATGGTAGGATTTGAAGATAATTATTCTTTATATTTTGCAGGAAAAGAATTAGAATATGGAGCTTTTATAAATGTTAAAATCTTTGGTAAGGCTAAAAAAGAAGACTTAGAGAAGATAACTAAGGATATATGCAGTCTTTATGAAAAAGAACTTAATATATGTCAAGACAAGATATACATAACCTATGAAGAAGTAGAGAATTGGGGATTTAATGGTTTTAATTTTTAATCTAGGCTTTATGTAAAGTCCTATTTATTTTAGAATTTAAAACCTATTTTAATTTTATAGAAAGTAGCTGTATCAAAGAATTTATTATACGTAATATATAGTTTAAATTAACACTATTTATATATTAGGTAATTAATTTTTGATATAGCTTATTATTTTTTATAAGTACTAAAGTAAGTTAATACATACCAATAAACCATATATTACTTTTTAATATAAATATTATAAATTATGTTTTAAAAAATAGAAGATAGAAAAAAATAATATAAAACTATAAAAAATGTATTTACAATTTATTGTAGAAGTGATATTATAAAGATATGGTTAGACGTTTACAAAGATATAAAATCATTTCAGACAAGCCAAATTCTTTATTCTACTTATTTGCATAAAAATGTGAGGGTTGTAAAGATGATTATAAAAAAGATTTTTAACAATAATGTAGTTCTAGCTAAAGATAAAAGTAAAGATGAAATTATAGCTATGGGATGTGGACTAGCTTTTAAAAAAAAGCCAGGAGATATTTTAGATAAAGATTTAATTGAAAAAACTTTTATTCTAAAAGAAAATAACACATCAGATAGATTTAAATCTTTATTAGAAAATGTTCCTATGGAACAGATTAAAGTGTGTTCAAATATTATTGAATATGCTAAAGACAATTTAGATAGTAAGTTAAATGATTATATTTATGTAACACTTACAGACCATATAAATCATTCAATAAAGTTATATGATGAAGGAATTAATAAACCAAACCTTTTAGTTTGGGAAGTAAAAAAATTCTATAATAAAGAATATAAAATAGGACTAAAAGCATTAGATATTATTGAAAAATATCTAGGTAAAAGGTTATCAGAGGATGAGGCAAGTAATATTGCGCTTCATATAATAAATGCTCAAATAAATTCATCAGAAAAAAATAACTTTGATGCTGTAAATGTAGCTAAGATTATTCAAGGAATAATGACTATAATAAAATATAGCTACAGTATAGAAATTGATGAAAACTCTCTAAATTATGATAGGTTTATTACTCATTTAAGATTTTTCTTAAAGAGATTAAGTGATAATAATATGATGAAATCAGATGATGATTTTTTATTAGAACAAGTAAAAGAAAAATATAAAAAAGCATATGAATGTATGCAAAAAGTAGAAAAATTTTTAGGTGAAAATTTATCTGATGATGAAAAGTTATATTTAACTATTCATATACAAAGAGTCACCCAAAGATAATTCTATTGAGTCTTAAAATAGAATAATTTAGGATTGTTACTTAGATTTTATAAGGCAATACCAGTAATGATAGAACAAGTGAAGTTCTATTATTATTGATATTGCCTTTTTTATTATATTTAATAATTTTAAGGGGGTAAATTATGAAATATGAAAATTTAGCCAAAGACATTATAAAAAATGTAGGTGGAAAAGAAAATGTAAATAGTTTATGTCACTGTGTTACTAGATTGCGTTTTAAATTAAAAGATGAAAGTAAAGCAAATACAGATGTATTAAAAAAGATGGATGGTGTTGTAACCGTTGTAAAAAGTGGTGGGCAATATCAAGTTGTTATAGGAAATCATGTACCAGATGTTTATGCAGATGTTTGTACAGTAGGAGGGTTTGGTGAAAGTACTTCATCAGATACTCCAGAAGAAAAAATGAGTCCTTTTAATAGATTTATTGATATAATTTCAGGGGTTTTTCAGCCTATACTTGGAGTTTTAGCTGCAACAGGAATGATTAAGGGTATAAATGCTATTTTAATATCAGCAAATATTCTCACAGCTACTGATTCAACTTATATGATTTTAAATGCTATAGGGGATAGTTTAATGTACTTCTTCCCTGTGTTCTTAGGATTTACAGCAGCTAAAAAGTTTAAAGTAAATCAATTTACAGCTATGGCAATTGGAG
>JAUNBX010000102.1 GCA_030526875.1 Clostridium perfringens
ATAGCAAAAATACATTAATATTACTTCTTAACAATAATATACACCCTTAATCTAAGTTAAGGTCAATAGATATAATAATGTTTCTTTCCTTAAAGCCATAAAAAAACCACTAAAATATTAAATATATCTTAGTAGTTTTCCTCTTGATTACTTATTGATTTCTAAAGTCTTTATTACCCTTGCTGGATTCCCTCCAACAATAGTATTAGCCTCTACATCTTTTGTTACCACAGAGCCACCTGCAATAATTGCATTTTCACCTACAGTAATTCCTGGCATAACAACTACATTTGCACCAATCCACACATTTTTCTTGATGTGAATTTTCTTGCAACATAAACTATATCTATCATCAAAGTCATGGTTTGTAGTAACCATTGTAACATTTGGTCCTATTTGAACATCATCATCTATAGTTATTCCACCTGCTGACATACAAGTTAAACTATGATTTATAAAAACATTTTTGCCTATAGTTATTTGTTTCCCAAAATCAATTTGCACTGGTGGTATAATATGTACTCCTTCATGAAGCTTTCTTTGAAATACTTCATGAAACAGTGGATTAAGTTCTAATATTTTAGTAAATGTATTGTTTATTTCAAAACACAATTTTCTAGTAGCATCCATATGCTCTACAGCTGCTACGTATTCTTCATCTAACATACTTACTTTCTCACCATTTTTTAATCTTGTAAAAACATCTCTTTTTTCTTCCATAAAAAATTCCTCTAACTTTCTTTTGTTTTCTAAATATTTTTAACCACTTATCCTATAAGCTACTTTTAGCCCACTTTTCAACTGCTTTTTTAGATTTTGATGCTTCTGCACCATGAATTGAAAGTCCTTTTTTAACATTTGCATCTGAATATTGTTTAATATCATTCTCACTAACTCCCATGCCACTGCCTTCATTAGTACAGAAAGGGATTATAGTTTTTCCAGATAAATCATAACTTTCAAGGAATGTAAATACCGACATAGGCATTGTTCCCCACCAATTTGGGTAACCTAAAAAAATCACATCATAATCATTCATATTCTCTACTATGTCTGTTATCTCAGGACGAGATTTATCTCTTAACTCTTGTTTTGCAACATCAATACATTCATAATAATCTATTGGGTATGGATTTACTGTATCAATTTCAAAAAGTTCTCCCCCAACAGTTTCTTGTATCATTTCAGCTACAATTTCTGTATTGCCTTTTGCTATATTTTTAATACTTCCATTCCAATAATTTTGCCCTTTACGAGAATAATATGCTATTAATATATTTGCCATCTAACACTACCTCACTTATATCTTTATTTAATTTCATAAAATATATATTACTATTTAAATCCCACTATACTATGTGGTACATATGGTTCCTCTAAAAATTTAATTTCTTCTGGAGTTAACTTTACTGATAAAGCTGCTACTGCATCTTCTAAATGAGACACTTTACTTGAACCAACAATTGGAGATGTAATTCCATCCTTACTTAAAACCCAAGCAAGAGCAACTTGTGACCTTGGTATTCCTCTTTTTTGTGCTATTTCCCCTACGCGTAAAACTATTCTTTTGTCTGACTGTGCTGTTCCTTCATAAAGTGAACTACTTACTTTATCAATTTTAGAGCGCTCCGTTACCTCATCCCAATCCTTTGCTAATCTTCCACTTGCTAAAGGACTCCAAGGTGTAATACCAATCTTTTCTGATTTACAAAGTTCAATCATTTCTCTTTCTTCTTCTCTATAAATAAGATTATATAAATTTTGCATAGTTATAAAACGTGCCCATCCATTTTTCTCAGAGATACTAAGTGCTTTCATAAACTGCCACGCATGCATAGAAGATGCTCCAATATATCTAGCTTTTCCAGCTTTCACTACATCATTTAATGCTTCCATAGTTTCTTCAATGGGAGTATTGTAGTCCCAGCGATGAATCTGATAAACATCAACATAATCCATTCCTAGTCTTATAAGACTTTTATCTATTTCACTCATAATTGTTTTTCTAGAAAGTCCTTTTGCGTTTTGACCCTTGTGCATAGCATAATAAACTTTAGTTGATACCACTATTTCATCTCTATTTCCATATTCTTTTAATACACTTCCAATAATCTCTTCACTTGTTCCTTCTGAGTAAATATTGGCAGTATCAAAAAAATTAATTCCTAAATCAAGTGCTTTTTTAATTAAAGGACGTGCCTCATCTTCCTTAAGTGCCCATGGTGAAAATCCCTTCAATGAATCCCCAAAACTCATACAACCAAGGCATATTCTTGATACATCTAATCCTGTATTTCCTAATTTAATATAATCCATTTATATCCCCCTAAATAAAGTTAATTTATAATTTAAGTAACACCTCGTTATTTATATTATAAGTAACATAGTGTTACTTGTCAACGATAAAAATTTGTGTTATTATTTTTTCAAACAAAATACTACTAGATTAGAGATGAGAAATTGATATGGAATTTAAAAGAGCTCGCAATGCTGAGCAAAAAGACCAACGAATAGATCAGATTCTTAAAGTTACAGAAGAATTATTTTCACAACACAATTACGGTGAAATTACTTTAGCTATGATCGCAAAAAAGCTAGATTATACAAGAGGAAATTTATATAAATATGTATCTACTAAAGAAGAAATTTTTCTAAAAATGTATGATAGAAAACAAGAAGCTTGGATAAACGAGGTTCTTAGTTCATTTTCTAATAAAGAAAATATTTCTAAAGAGCATTTTTCAGATATATGGAGTAAGGTTTTAAGCGAGCATCAAGAAATGTTAAAACTTCACGGTATACTTGGAACTATTATAGAAGCAAATGTTTCAGTGGAAAAACTAGCTGAATTTAAGAAAAAAGCTCTTACAGATTTATATAAACTAATCCCAATTATTCAAAAGCAATTTCCAAAGCTTGATGATTCAGAATGTAGAAACTTTCTTTTTACACAGCTTTTCTATGCAACTGGATTATATAATAATGTTAATTTTAGCCCACTTCAAATAGAGGCCTTAAAACTAAGCTCTATGCCTTATGAGGAGCAAAATTTCTATGATACTTTTCACCATTTTATGAAAATATTTATAAATGGCTATAGTTCTATAGAGTAAAATTAAACCTACTGTTTTGTTACTAATTTTATATTTGCATACTTATTTTTATTATAAATTTTTTAATATTCTATATTATAAAGCTATAATTATATTAGCTTTAAATTCCTTTTAAGGTATAAAAATCTCTTATAAATAAAGATATTATGCACA
>JAUNBX010000103.1 GCA_030526875.1 Clostridium perfringens
ATAAATATTATAATTTATGGAGGTTATTATGCTTACAATTGGTTATATTGGAAATGGCAAAAGTACTAATAGATATCATTTACCATTTGTTTTACAAAGAGATAATATTAAGGTAAAAACAATTTATCAAAGAAACCTTAAAAATGAAAAGTGGGATAGAATTCAAGGAGTAAATTATACTTCAAATTTAGATGAATTATTAAATGATGAGGAAATACAATTAATTGTTATATGTACAACAAATAATAGTCATTATGAGTATGCAAAAATGGTATTAGAACATAATAAACATTGTTTAGTTGAAAAACCATTTATGGAAACATCAAAACAAGCAAAAGAGATATTTGCTTTAGCAAAAGAAAAGAGTTTAATCGTTGAATGTTATCAAAATAGGAGATTTGATAGTGATTTTTTAACAGTTCAAAAAGTTATAGAAGAAGGCAAATTAGGTGAATTATTAGAAGTTGAAATGCACTATGATTATTATAGACCAGAAGTACCTGAATCGAGCACAGACTTTACACCTGCTGCATCATATCTATATGCTCATGGTTGTCATACAGTAGACCAAGTAATTAGTTATTTTGGTAAACCAGATAGTATTCATTATGATGTAAGGCAATTATTAGGTGAAGGTAGAATGAATGATTACTTTGATTTAGATTTATATTATGGAACATTAAAAGTGTCTATAAAATCAAGTTACTTTAGAATAAAGGAAAGACCAAGTTTTGTTGTATACGGTAAAAAGGGATGCTTTGTTAAAGAAACAAAAGACCGCCAAGAAGAACATTTAAAATTATTTTATATGCCTGAAAATAAGGATTTTGGCGTTGATACAATTAATCATTATGGTGTTCTTACTTATATAGATGAATGTGGTGATACCCATGAAGAAAAAGTGAAATCTGTAAATGGTGATTATGGAAGAGTATATGATGGTTTATATGAAACTATTATACATGGGAAAGATAAAATTATTACAGAGGAAGAAACATTACTACAAATGGAAATATTAGAAGAGGGCATAAAAGATTTAAAATAAGTATAAAAAATGGTTGTGTCATTAATGCTTAGTGATACAACCATTTTTATTAGTATTTTATAGGCTCTTTAATAATCCTTGTAACATAGAAGCATGTCTTGCTTCATCTCTAGCAGCGCCATCTATAAATGTATAGAGTTCTTCAATACCAGCAGCTTTAGCTTTAGCAGCTAATTCAGCTTTTGTTTTGTTAGCTCCAACTTCTCCATTCATCATTTTTGTAATGTTAGTTTTAGTACAATCAGAGATCTTACCAGTTAGTTCAGCATATTGTGCTGCATGTTCTGCTTCTTCCCAAGCAATAACTTTTAGTACCTCAGCAGCTTCTGCATAACCAGAACGTTGAGCAACTCTAGCCATAGCAAGATAAAGACCTACTTCAGCTGTTTCACCTGTAAATTGATTATTTAGACTGGATTTTAATTCTTCATTATCTTTAGCAATACCTAATTCATTAATTAGAGAAAACTTTAAATCTTCCATATAAATATCCTCCTATATTCTAGCTTTAAATATAGTATAACCAATATGACCATAATAATATTTTAATAAAATAATGGATTTTAAGTTAATAAAATATTTATATAATTTAGAAGGGATTTTTTTAAAGAATTGGTATGCATTTTGCGAATAGCAATACAAATTTACAATTAGATTTATCACTGATTGCCATTTATAATTAGTTATATAAAGGACAAGAAAAATTAGCTTACTTTATTTATTTTGAAAATAGTTGTTAGTATAAACTATATTTTAATAATAAAATAGCAATTGAAGATGTAAGACAAGTAAGTACATATTATTAAGAGTAAAAAAATTAGTAGAAATTTTATGAGATAGATATTTATTATAGAGATATATTAAAAGGAGCGATAATTATGGCAAGAGGATTATTTTTAAACACAGCAAGAACTCATGGGCATGTTAACCCTACCATTGGTTTAGTTAAAGAACTTGTAACTAGAGGGGACGAAGTTGTTTACGTTAGTAGTGCTGAATTCAAAGAAAAACTTGAAAAAGCTGGAGCTAAATATGTAGCATTTCATGTAGAGCAATTAGAACAACCAGAAGATATGAAAGAATTTAATATGAGTAAAGTATTAGATGTTTTTAAAAAGACAAATGAATTAGTTATAGAAACTGCTATGGGTGAAAGTGGAACATTTGATTATTTAGTCTATGATGAAGGAGTAAGTGTAAATAAGGAAATCATAGAAAAGTTTAATATAAAAAAAGTTATAGGTCTTTCTACAGCATTTGCTATGAATAGTGAAATATTCCGTGAAGTTGTTAATAATTTTAAAATTGGTGATGCTGTTATAAACCTTGATGAAAAAACTTTAAGTTATATGGAGAAAGAGTTTATAGGAAATGAATATACAGATTTAAATATAGTATTTACATCAAAATATTATCAACCTTATGGACAAGAGTTTGATGAGAATAAATATAAATTTGTAGGACCTTCTATAATTAATAGACAAGAAGTGGACGAGTTTAAAATAGAAAATCCAGATAATAAAAAGCTAGTGTTTATATCATTAGGAACAATAGCAAATAAAAATATTAAATTCTATAAAGATTGCTTTGAAGCTTTAGGCTCTAGAGATGATTTAATTGTAGTAATGTCAATTGGTAAGAAAATTGATATTAAAGATTTAGGAGAAATTCCAGAAAACTTTAGAGTTTATAACTATGTTCCACAACTTGAAGTTTTAGAACAAGTTGATTTATTTATAACTCATGGTGGAATGAATAGTTCAAGTGAAGGTTTATATAATGGCTTACCATTAGTTGTTGTTCCACAAATGGGAGATCAATATATAGTTGCAAAAAGGGTTGAAGAATTTGGAGCAGGTATTGAATTAAAAGATAATGTTGAACCAAATAATATAAGTGAAGCAGTAAATGAAATCTTATCAAATGATTCTTATAAAGAAAATGCAGAGAAGATAGGGAAATCACTACGTGAAAGCGGTGGTTATAAAAAAGCTGTTGATTGTATACATAATATAATAAAATAATAAATTTAAATGAAAATTAGTATAAGTAAAATAACCACCTAAGATTCTTAGGTGGTTATTTTGCGTATAATTAACAACTGTTTATAGAGTATTTATTCTTAAGAGGAAAGAATGCTATTATTATATAATAGGATAAAACAAAGGAGAAAA
>JAUNBX010000046.1 GCA_030526875.1 Clostridium perfringens
ACAGAAGAAAGATATGAAATAATATTATCTCTTTTAAAAGAAAAAGGATTGATTAAAGTAACTGAACTTATGGGAGCTATAAACACTTCAGAATCCACTGTTAGACGAGATTTGGGTAATCTTGAATCTAAAGGACTTTTAGAAAGAGTCCATGGTGGTGCACGAAGTATAAATTATAAATTAAAAGAATTAAGTTTTAAAGAAAAATCATCCAAAAACATTCATGAAAAGGATACATTGGCAAGATATGCAGCATCACTTATTCAAGATGGAGAATGCATATTTTTAGATGCAGGAACCTCAACTTATGAAATTATTAAATATCTACATAACAAAGATATATTAGTAGTTACAACTGGTTTAAACCACATAAATGCCTTAGTAGATAATGATATAAGATGCTATATGATTGGTGGGAATGTAAAGTTAACTACTAAAGCTATAGTAGGTAGTCATGCAATAAAATGTCTTAACAAGTTTAGATTTGATAAATGTTTTATCGGTACTAACGGAATTGATCTAAAATCTGGATTTACAACTCCAGATTGTGAAGAAGCTAGTATGAAAGAATGTGCTATAAATAATTCAAAGATATCTTTTGTTTTATCTGATGCTTCTAAATTTGACCAGGTAAGTTTTGTTAAATTTGCTAATCTTGATAAATGTATAATAATTACTAATAAAGAGAATGGTATAAAAGAATATAAAGAAATTACAGATATAAAGGTGGTAGTTAAGTAATGATATATACTTTAACTTTAAATCCATCTATTGACTATGTAGTCAATGTGGATAATTTAACGCTTGGAAAAGTTAATAGAACTTTAAGTGATGTAAAATTTCCTGGCGGAAAAGGAATAAACGTTTCTAGAGTCTTAAGTAATCAAGGGGTTAATAATATAGCACTTGGTTTTATAGGCGGATTTACAGGAGAATTTGTTGAGAAATCCTTAAAGGCTTTAAATATTAACACAGATTTTATTAAAGTTTCTGGAGATACAAGAATTAACGTAAAAGTTAAATCTAATATAGAAACTGAGATAAATGGTACTGGCCCTAAAATAAATGATGAAGCTTTAAAATCTTTATTTGATAAGCTTTCCAAATTAACATGTGATGATATATTAGTTCTTGCTGGAAATATTCAAAATACTCTCCCAAGCACACTATACTCACAAATTCAAAATATGGTTAATAAAAATAAAGTTAAAGTTGTTGTTGATACATCAGGCTCTGCTTTATTAGAAGCTATAAAAAATAAACCATTTTTGATAAAACCGAATAATCACGAAATATCAGAAATATTTAATGTAAAAATAAACAATACTGATGAACTTATAAGCTATGGAAAAAAACTTAATGAAATGGGTGCTGAAAATGTAATTATATCTCTTGCTGGAGATGGAGCACTTCTTATATGTTCTCAAGGTATTTTCTTTGGAAATGCCCCTAAAGGTGAAGTGAAGAATTCAGTTGGTGCTGGTGACTCATTAGTAGGCGGTTTCTTAGCTGAATACTCTAAAACCCAAGACTTATTAAAAGCATTTAAAAATGGGATAGCATCAGGTAGTGCTAGCGCTTTTTCATTAGATTTATGTGAAAAAGATTTTGTTCAAGAATTATTACCAATTATAAATATAGTTCCATATAAAAATTAATTAGGAGGATAATTAATATGAAAATAGCTGAATTATTAGGTAAAGACACCATTAAGCTAGATTTAAAAGCAAATAGCAAAATGGAAGTTTTAGACCAGCTAGTTGACGTCTTGTATGACGCTGGTCGCTTAAATGATAAGGAATTATACAAAGAAGAAATACTTAAAAGAGAAAGTCTGTCATCTACTGGTATTGGTGAGGGAATTGGTATTCCCCATGGTAAAACATCAGCTGTAAAAAAAGCTTCTCTTGCTCTTGGTATATTTAGAGATGGTGTAGACTTTGATTCTTTAGATGGTGCTCCAGTTAATATAGTATTTATGATAGCAGCACCTGAAGGAGCTAATAATGAACATTTAGAAACTTTATCTAGATTATCAGTACTTCTTATGAATCCTGAGTTTAAAGAAGGATTACTTTCTTCTAAAACCCCTGAAGACGTATTCTCACTTTTAGATAAGTTTGAAAAAGAAGATGAAGAAGAACATGTGGAGGAATCTTCAGATGATTCTGGCAGTTCAGATCAAAAATATATAATTGGTGTAACCGCATGTCCAACAGGTATTGCTCATACTTATATGGCTGCGGAATCTTTAACTAAGACAGCTCAAGAAATGGGTTACAAAGTTAAAATTGAAACTAATGGTTCTACTGGAGTTAAAAATGGTTTAACTGCAGAAGATATAGCAAAAGCTGATGGTATAATAGTTGCTGCAGATAAAAAAGTTGAAATGGATAGATTCCTTGGAAAGAAAGTTGTAATCGTTCCAGTTGTACAAGCTATGAGAAGACCCAAAGAACTTATCAATGAATCCATGACAACAGCTCCTGTTTATTCAAAGGATGCTAAAGGTGGAGAAACTTCAATAGCCGGTATGCTTGGAGCTGATAAGAGAGGAGGAGTTTATAAACACCTTATGAGTGGTGTTTCTAACATGTTGCCATTTGTTATTGGTGGTGGTATATTAATTGCTCTTTCTTACGCTTTTGGTATTCATTCAGCAGATCCTTCAAGTTCACAGTATAATTACTTTGCATATATTTTAAACACTGTAGGTTCTAAATATGCATTTAGTCTTATGATTCCTGTACTTGCTGGATTTATCGGTTCAAGTATTGCAGATAGACCAGGATTTGCACCTGCTATGGTTGGTGGATTTATAGCATCTACAACAGATGCTGGTTTCCTAGGTGGTATACTTGCTGGTTTCCTAGGTGGTTATGTAGTACTATTCTTAAAAATGGCATTTGCAAAATGGCCTAAATCATTAGATGGTCTTAAACCTATGCTAATTTATCCAGTTCTTGGTGTATTCATAACTGGTGCTTTAATGATAACTGTAGTTGACCCTCCTGTTGCAGCATTTATGCTATGGGCTGAAACTGCATTAACTCACTTAAGTGTTGAAGGTCTTGTATTTATGGGCGCAATAGTTGGTGGTATGATGGCCGTTGACATGGGTGGTCCTGTTAATAAAACAGCTTATACTTTTGGTCTTGCTATGATAGCTGCTGGAGATTATGCTCCTATGGCTGCTATAATGGCAGGTGGTATGGTTCCACCACTAGCAGTTGCTTTATCTTCAACATTTGCTAAACACAAATATACTAAAGGTGAAAGAGATGCTGGTAAAACTGCTTATGTTCTTGGATTATCATTTATAACAGAAGGAACAATTCCTTTTGCAGCGGCTGACCCAATCAGAGTAATACCTTGTTGTGTAGTAGGTTCAGCTATAGCTGGTGGACTTTCAATGTTCTTCCATATAACAATGAGAGCTCCATTTGGTGGTATATTTGTATTCCCTCTAGCTGGTGGAAATCCATTATTATACCTAGTAGCACTTGCAGTAGGTTCAGTAGTAGCAGCTATACTTTTATCAATAGTTAAAAAGCCTGTTAATGAACTTGCTTAAAAGATATAAAATTTAAATACAGAAAAACACTTACAATAATTTGTAAGTGTTTTTTACATTGTTTTAATATATACTTTTACTCATTTCCCCTAATACTTATTATATTTTTGCTGAATTTATTGCATATTAGGTACTATTTATAGTTATTTAAAGTACTTTTATGCTTTTTCTATATTTTATATATACTCTTACTTCATTGATTAGTGTTTTTTTTTGAGCATTTTAATGATTACATTAGTCTTTTTTTTATTCTATAATGTAACTAGATAAATAAATCATTAGAATTTTTGAGGTGTTAAAGTTATGAAAGCTGAGAATAAAATATTAAAGTTATCGGTAGGTGGAGCATTGTTCTTCTCACTACTTGGAATTACATGGGGATGAGCGATAGATTCACAAATGGTTATGTTTGATGGAATGTACTCTTTTATTAGTTTAGTTCTATCAATGATGTCTTTGTTTATAAGTAATTATATTGCTAAGAAAGACCAAGAAAAGTTCCCTTTTGGGAAAAATATATTAGAACCAATGGTAATATCGTTAAAATCCTTTGTTATAGCAGCTATGTGTATTTACTCTCTTGTAGATGCTATAAGAACAATAATTTCTGGTGGAGATAGAATGGATTTTGATTTTGGTCTTATCTACTCATTTATATCAGTAATAGGATGCCTTTTAATTTATAGATATCTTAATAAAAAAAGTAAGAAATTATCTTCAGATTTAATAAACGCAGAAAGTTCACAATGGCTTATGGACACTATTTTAAGTATTGCAGTATTAGTTGGATTTACTATTGCAGTAATTTTAAGCTTTACAAAATTTGATTTTATAAATAGTTATATTGACCCTGCTATGGTTATAATAAGTTCATTAATATTCATAAAAATGCCAGTTACAACATTTATAAAAAGTTTTAAAGAAATTTTATGTTGTAGTGCTAATGATGAAATAAATGAAGATATCTCAGTAATGGTTAAAGAAATTGAAGAAGAATATAACTTTGAAGAATCCATAACTAGAGTATCTAAAATAGGTCGTGCGCTTAGAATTGAAATAGATTTTATATATAATAAAGATAGTAAGTTAAACAATTTAGATGATATGGATTTTGTACGTGAAAAATTGTCTAAAGAAATGAAACATATAAAATATAATAAATGGCTTAACATTTCCTTTACTGGAGATAGAAAATGGGCTATTTAATGCATATTAAAAAATCCTCTGTATAATTGCAGAGGATTTTTTATCTTAACTAAAGTATATCTTCTAAACTATAGTTTTTAAACTCATCTATAAATGAACTTAAAGCGTCATATATTACTTTTTTAAACTTACAATTTTTATTTAGATTACAAGTATTACTTTCTTCACAGAAACACTCTACTATATCTAAATTATCTTCAGTTATTTTCAAAACTTCTCCAAGGTTAATATTTTTAGGTTCCATACCTAAAGACAGTCCCCCATTACGTCCTTTTATTGATGTAATATATTCAGTTTTAGCTAATTTATGTACTATCTTTTTTACATGATGTTCTGATATTTGAAAATTGTTAGCTAGCTCTTCTACAGTACATAATTTATTTTGATTTTTAGCTAGGTGTATTAGTATTCTAAATGCATAATCAGAAAACTTAGATAAATACATAGTTTAATCACAACCTTTTAATATTATTTACTTAATTATATCAAAATATAAGTGAAAAATATTAAAAGTTTTAATTAAAATTTTATATGACTAATATTTTTTATTCTAATTCTGCCTTATTTAGCTTATCTTTTTCTATTATTGTCTTAAATTCCAGTTTAAAATTAACATCTATTTCCCATAAAACAAATCTTATTAAAATGTGGCTAAGGGCTACTGACCCATTAATAAGAAGTAATACTAAAAAGATATAACTTCCTTTTGATAAGACTTCATAAATATTTGATGATGTTCCACTTATAATGTTATAATTTAGATTAAAAATACTACTTAAAATAATTAAAAATACACAATAAGCATTAGTAAGTATTAAAACATTCTTTAATATTTTTTTTTCTAACTTAAAACTATCTATTGAAATTATACATGTAACTCCCCATATTAAAAATATATAACCTAAATAATTTAAAGCATTATCTAAATAAGAATGACTACCAAAATTATTAGTTATTAAAAAATGTGCACCTATAAAAAACCCTAAATAACATGATATATTTTTAATAACTCTCTCATTTGTTAAAAGAGCCACTATTAACAGTATTATAGACATCCTTGAAAGATAACATGGTACTAGGTTAAAAATATCATTTTTTCCTAAAATAATATTCTCTATAGTTAAAAATACTTGTTGTAAAATTAATATGTATGCAAACATAGTATTTATTTTTCCTGTAAGTCTTGAATTTTTTCTTAGGCTATTACTATTTTTAATTATTATGTAACACCCAAGTAAAACTATTGATATAATTATGGCTTTTCCAAATAAATTAAATATATAATTATTTTCTTGATTTATAAAGAATAATCTAATACCTTCCATGATTTCCTCCTACTTAATACAATCCTTTATATTTATTATTCCCTATAATTTGTTATATATATTCTATAATTTATTTTTTATTATTTTGATAATGGTTTATACTAAATGCTATATGTCCTTTAACATAATTTTTAATTATATATGCCCTTTCTAAAAACTCTTCTTCTGTTGCTGATATAAGTTTGCCTCTTCTTTTTTTAAATGTTTCCGTATCAGCATATAAAGTTATCTTTAAATCATCTGTAGCTTTTTTTGTATACTTAAATAACTTTTCTATATTATTCACCTTATTAAACCCTGCTCCAACACTATCTTGAAGAGCTAAAATATCTATTTTACAATTCTCTAAAGCTTCTTTTAATGCTTTTCCCCATGCTTTTATAGTTAAAATTCTAGGTCCTCTTATACTAAAATAAGGACTTATCATTATACTTAAATCACTCTTCTCTTTTATATTGTCACATATCTCTTTTAAAAATTTATTTATATTTTTTCTTTGAGCCTTAGTTACTATAAAATAATCTGATAACTCATAAGGAATATACCAACCTGACAGAGTACTATGTTCTCCATATAAATTAAATATTTCATTAAAAAATTCTTTATTTAACTCCATCTCTTTTAGAATCCATCTTTTATTTAAAACACCATATATCCACCACAGTTTACTCTCTCCAAGACCAATTCTAACCTTACAATTAGTTTCTCTTGCAGCCTCTAGACAATTTCTAATCATATCTATACTATTAGAACTAAAATTTTTAATATTAGTTTTATAAAAACATTCTTTATGAAAAGTATTAAAAACACTTTGAAGTATTATTTCATCTATATTTTTTTCCTTTAACATGATAAACTCTTCTATCCATCTCTCTTTAGAAAAATCTTTTGCATACCAAGCTTGAATAAAAGATGATTCAAATTTTATATTCAATTTAATCCTCCTGTTATTTAAAAACTTTATCCTTTGTTAAAATTTCTGTTAATAAATATCTTTATATAATTAAAAGCAGACATAGGATTTATTATATTTTAAATCTCACATCTGCTTATAAAATATTTTTATTTAATATGCTATCTAATTTTGCTTGTTTGTTAGTATCTTTTTAAGCTAAATCTAAAAAAATGTTAATCTATATAAATTAATTTTACCTTCTTAACTGTTCCTTTTTATGAATATACTCTTCTTCTGATATTTCTCCCCTTGCATACCTTTCATTTAAGATATTCATCGCATTGCTACTAATATTATCAATGTTAGTAGTATCATGGTTTATATTCTTTTTATTATTAGAACTAGTAGATAATTTTACTATAAAATAAACTCCTACCAAAATAACTAATACTATTATAAAGATAGTCATTCCATTGCCTATTATTCCATTACCATAATACATCATCATTTAATTATCCTCCTTTCCTTTTATCTTAAGTTTTTACACAGCTAATTTTAAACATAAAACTCCTCTTTGTTTTACCGTTAATAAAAATAATAGCCTAGTTTTGTTACAATTTTGTGAAAAACCTCTTTAATTTTATTCTTTTTAGAACATTTTTATTTTTTATTCCTTTTTAATAAATTTTTCATATAAAATAAGTGCTATAACTTTTAAAAATTTATAAGTTATAGCACTTTTAATTCATAAACATAAAGTATTAAATCTTAATTCAATACTTTTTATTAATTATTACCTTATTTCTATTAAAATGTAATGTTATAAACTATTATTTTGTTAAATATAGATATAAAAGCTTTATAGTGCCTTCAATAGCTTTATAATGGGTTCTTTCCATTCCATGAGATGCATGTACACCTGGTCCAATTAATGCTCCTCTTATATCGTTTCCGCCTCTTAAAGCAGCCCCTACATCTGAGCCATACCTTGGGTATATATCTACTGCATAGCTTATATTATTACCTTTTGATAAATTTATAAGATCTGTTGTCATATTAAAATCATAAGGGCCTGCAGAGTCCTTAGCACATATACTTACCATTTCTTCTGTACAGCTAAGGTCATCTCCAATACATCCCATATCAACAGCAATCATCTCTGTTATATCACTTGGTATATATGATGCTCCATGACCTACCTCTTCATAAGTTGATATAAGTATTTTTGTAGTATAACTTGGAACTATCTTTTCTCTACTCATAAGTTCTAATAATCCCATTAAAGCAGAGACACTTCCCTTATCATCTATAAATCTTGATTTTATAAAGCCACTTTCAGTTATAGTAGTTTTTGTATCAATAAATATAAAATCTCCTGGGCAGATTCCTAATTGTTCTGTATCCTCCTTTGAATAAACTACTTCATCAATTCTAACTTCCATATTTTTTTCATCACGTTTTCTTGTTGCACTATCATCAAAAACATGAGCTGCTGGACTTTCACTTAAAAATGTTCCTGTATATATTTTCCCATCTCTAGTTCTTATTTTACAATACTCTCCATCTAAAGTTGGAAGAATAGGCCCTCCAAGTAAAGTAAACTTTAACTTTCCCTCATTTGTGATTGATCTAACCATAGCACCTAAAGTATCAACATGAGCTGAAAGACCAATAACCTTATCATCACTTTTTCCTTTTACAGTTATTATTCCACAACCTTTATTTGTAGTTTCAAATTTATAACCAAATCCATCTACTATATCTTTTATAACATCCATTATTTCAAAACAAAAACCTGTTGGGCTATTAAATTCTAGTATTTTCTTTGCTGTATTTAAGACGTATTCTTTATTAATTGTAAGTTCCATTTTCTCTCCTTATAATATATAATTTATTTTATTGTCTTTGTTTTAGTATAATACTAATTTAAAATAATAATAAAGAATAGTTTAATAAATAACTAAACTAATCCTTGAACCTTTTAAAATCAATACCTACTTAAAACAAATAGCCATTTATTATATTTTAATTTATGGAAGATCTACTTCCTTTAAATCATTCTCTGTTATGTTTAAAGTCCATTCATCATCTTCTAAATCTTCACCTGATATTTTTTCTATTGGCATTTTTATATATTTACCTGCAGCAGTAACTGCTATATCACCGTTTTCTAAGATGATTTCTCCTTCTCCTTCAAATATCTTTCTTGTATTTCTTGTAATTCTTCCTATTGCCTTTATCTCTTGCTCTAAGGGAACTGGCTTTTTATACTTAATATTAAGTTCAACGGTAACTCCCCAAATACCTGGCTCTTTGACTGCTATTGCTCTTGCTATAACCTCATCTAAAATAGCTGATGATATTCCCCCATGAACTCTTCCTGGGTAGCTTTGATGAAGTTCCTTAGTTTTACATACTGATAAAAGTTCACCATTTTCTAGCTCATAAAATTCACTTTTTAAACCAAAATCATTTTTCAGTCCACAAACTATGCATTTTTTTCCATTATATTGTTTTTGTACAACTTTAATCTTCATATGCCTTCCCTCTCTTTTTATATACTTTATATTTAATTATAAACTAAATATTAGTTTCATGAAAAAAAATTATAATATTATGATTGAAATTTAAATTCCTTGTCCATAATTCTACCAAGGATGGTGATTAAAAGTGTTAAAGAATATAGATAATTCTAGAAGTATTTCAATAAATTTAAAACTAATCTTATTTTTAAATTTAGTTGTGATTATAGGACTAACAATAGGTATGTATCTAGTTCCTTATTTAATATTTAGATAACAAAAAAACATCTAGAATTTAGATGTTTTTTTATCATTCTATTAATTAAAAATAATATCTTAATTGATAATAGTATTAGTTGAAAATAAATAAAATTTCTCTTAACCTTTCTTTATCATCATAATAATTATATATTTAAACTATACTATTTATAAATTTTATATACTTAATCTATATAAATTATGATTAATACTATTATTAAATGAAAATGTATATCAAAAGATATATATTTTAAAATATATACTTTTATTTTCTTTAAAAATATTGTATTATTAAATAGTCAAATGTGCTATATATTAGTATTATTTTAATATCACTATCTTGTATCAAAAAGCTATCCTTTGATAGCTTTTTATTTTTTAAGTATTAATTTTCAATTAATATAATATTCTCAATTAAAAAAGAGCATTGGATTAACGTCAATGCCCTTCTATAACAGAGGAATATAATCTTAAATAAATTTAAAATTATATACCAGGATATACAGTTATAATATAGTCCTAGATTATGTATTTGTCAACTTAAATTAATATTATTTATTAATTGAAAATAATATATCAACTGAAAAGAAAATTATATGCTTATAGTGTGCACTTTAATGTATCCTAATCATAATCACTATATATTAACTATGCATCAAGTCTAGATGATTATCGATTTAAATATTTTGATTTTACATATATTTTTCAACTAAATAATAGCATCTATCTCGTGTTAGCCTTGCTAAATTAAAACTTAATACCGAATAATATTCATTATTCTCATAATATTTTTTTGAACATTTTTTAGCTATATGATCTTTATCATGTATCCAAAATACTTCATTTTTTTCTAATCTCTTCATTTTAGAATCTTTTAAAATATTACTTAACTGAGAATAAATTTTATTTATCTCATTATTCCAAAGAATATATGCTTCATACCCTACATTTATATCCTCACATAAACTATAAGATTCTATGCAGTTAATTTTCTTAGTTACTTTATTTAATTCTAGTATATATTTCCTTTTTAATTCATTTGAATTATTACTTAAAATATGTAAAAATACCTTATCTATTTTTTTACCTATTAAGGATAACAATGATATTATGTTTTCATCTAATATGTAATAGTCTAAAATTGATATTATTTTCTTTATTCTCATAACTTCCACCTATTCCCTCCCTTTAAAACCTATTTGTGTTTTTTAAGTTTTATTTAACATATACTTACATGTTAAATATTATACTTAATCTAAATATAGCTAAATTATATTCCCTATATTTTCTTACATCAATACATTATTTTTATTACCCTATTTAATTATTTAATTGTTCCTATTCTTTCTATAACTTTTATTAAATTAATATTTTTATTTGTGAATTTTATATGATTGATACTTTTTTATCCTTATACTTTGATTAACAAATTACTTTTTAAATAATTTATATACATAAAATCCTTAATATTATTTTTAAGTAAATTATTGATATTTTTATAAAATTTATTATTGAACATATAATATCTTTATAATTATATTTTAATTTTCTATTAACAATAATGAAAAATAGTATTATAATAAATAATTAAATCAATTTTAGTAATTTAATTACATGATTTAAAAAAGCAATAATAACTTATAATATTGTTTTTAAACATACTTAAATAAAAAGGAGTGTTTTTTTATGGCTAGAAAATCAAACCCAGCTCTATCAATAGGTTTTGAAAATTCTGTTGCTGACGGAAGCTTAATGACTATTAGAGGAACTGTTATAAAAATATTTGTATTACTTATTATACTTTCAGCTACTTTTGCTTATAGTTTTATAGCATCTACAAACCCATCAATGAACTTTCAAGCTATGATGATAGTATCTGGTATAGGAGCCCTTATTTTAGGATTTGTAACAGCATTCTTCCCTAGAGCAGCTCAATTTACAGCAGTGTTTTATGCAGCTTTTGAAGGAATGTTGCTAGGTTCTGTGTCTGTAACTTTTGAGTCTATATACCCTGGAATAGTTCTTCCTGCTATACTATTGACTTTATTATCAGTTTTAGGAACATTAATAATTTACAGAAGAACTCCTATAATTGCAGATAAAATAAGAAAAGGTGTTTTTATAGCTATGTTTGCTATAATAGGTACATTCTTTCTTAGTTTTATAACAGGGCTTTTTGGAATAAGTTTACCTATCTTTGGTTCAGGAATAATAGGAATTGCGTTTAGTTTATTTGTTGTATGTATTGCTGTTTTAAACTTAATTTTAGATTATGACTTTATCTTAAAAGCAGCTGAAAATGGTGCTCCAAAATATATGGAATGGTATGGGGCTTTTGGCTTAATGGTGACACTAATTTGGCTTTATGTTGAAATATTAAATTTACTAGCTAAATTAGCTTCAAACAAATAAATATATCCACTAAATATCAATGTATAAATTTATACATTGATATTTTTCTTTATTTTATTTCATAATATGTTAAAATTATCCTTATAGACAATTACTATTTTTAGTTTGAGAGGTGTTAATTATGAATAAATACGGAATATTTCATGTATTAGATATACCATATTCTTATGGAAAAGACCCTGATACACTTTCAGTTAGAATTAGAACATGTAAAAATGATATTAAAATTTGTAAAATATATTATAAGGATAGATATGATTATACTTCCCCTTATAAGACTAAAAACATGTCTATAGTTGCTGAAACTAATCTTTTTACTTATTATGAAACTTCTATATCTGTAAAATGGAATCGGTACAGATATTTTTTTGAATTAACTGATTTTAATAATGTTACAACTATTTTTACCGAAAGAGGGTTTATTGATGAAAAATATGATAACACAAATCAAAAAAGGGGATTATCAAACACTCTTTTAACTACTGCTTTTCAATTCCCTTATATAGCTAAGGAGGACATTTATGAAGAATCAAAATGGCTTCAAGAAGCTGTAGTGTATCAAATTTTTCCTGATAGATTTTGTAACGGTAACTCTTCTATAAATCCTAATAATACAAAGCCTTGGGAATACCCTTATATAGACCATTACACGAAATTTGGTGGAGATATTCAAGGAATTATAAATAAATTAGATTATTTGAAAAACCTTGGTATAACCCTTATATATTTAACTCCTATATTTAAATCAACGTCAAATCATAAATATAATACTCAAGACTATTTCACAATTGATTCTCAATTTGGCAGTAATGAACTTGTTAGAGAACTAGTTAATAAGTGCCATGAAAGAAATATAAAGATAATTTTTGATGCAGTTTTTAATCATTCTGGGGATGACTTTTTTGCTTTCAAAGATGTGTTGAAAAATCAAGAACACTCTAAATATAAGGACTGGTATTTTATAAATGAGTTTCCCCTATCATTAGAAAAAACAAATTACTATACTTTTGGAACGGGACATAGAAACATGCCTAAATTAAATACTAATAACCCTGAAGTTACAAAGTACCTATTAGATGCAGGTAGGTTTTGGGTTAAGGAATATGGCATAGATGGTTGGAGGCTAGATGTATGTGATGAAGTCAGTCATAGTTTTTGGAAAAAATTCAAAGAGGCTATTAAGAAAGTCAATAACGATGCTGTGATAATTGGTGAAATTATGCATGAAGCTAATAACTTTTTAAAAGGCGATCAGCTAGATTCAATAATGAATTATCCTATTAAATTTGCTTGTGTTGATTTTTTTGCTAAAAAAATCATAAATGCTAAAGAATTTTTAAGCATATTAGCAACAAACAGAATGCTTTATATGGAAAGTGTCAATAAACAATTACTAAATCTCATAGGAAGTCATGATACACCAAGATTTCTAACAGAGTGCCATGATAATATAGAAAAAATGAAACTTGCTATTGTCTTTCAATTTACTTATATAGGCGTTCCTTATATTTATTATGGTGATGAAGTTGGTGTAAATGGAGGTTCTGATCCCCAAAATAGAAAATGTATGATTTGGGATACTAACCGCCAAAACCATGAGTTATTAGATTTTTATAAAAGGATTATAGATCTTAGAAAAAATCATCTAGGCTTTATCCATGGAAATTTTAAAGAACTATATAGTGAAAATAATATTCTTTCCTATGCTAGAGAATATAATAATGAAAAATATATCGTCATTATTAATAACAACGATTTTACTGAATCTATAAACTTTAATAATAATTATAATTGTTTAAACTTAATGAATAATGATGAAGAGTTAATTTGCAAAACTATTTCATTAAAATCTATGGAATTTAAGATATTAAAAGTTTTAAAAATATATTAAATTAAGATTAACATATTATTAAATTCTGTTATATGCAGAATCATTTTTAATTTATATAAACCAAAAGTGTTTCATTACCCTTTTAAACTATTAACTCCTCTTAACTTCTAAATTAAACATTAAGAATCTCTTAGTTAATTTACTTAGGGTAATGAAACACTAATTATTTATTAAAATATTCTTTTATCTTAAAGTGATACTGATGCAAAGAATATGAAAAATAAATACAAACTATAACTTATTTATCATACTTGCATTATATCCCGCACCAAATCCATTATCTATATTAACAACGCTAACACCACTTGCACAGCTATTTAACATTGTTAAAAGTGCTGATAGTCCATTAAAGTTTGCTCCATAGCCAATACTTGTTGGTACTGCTATTACTGGCTTATCAATTAATCCACCAACTACACTCGCTAACGCGCCCTCCATACCAGCTATTACTACTACAACCTTGGCACCTCTTATAACATCTATTCTATTAAATAATCTATGTATTCCTGCAACACCAACATCATATATTCTTTTTACTTCATTTCCAAATATCTCAGCTGTTATTGCAGCCTCTTCAGCAACTGGAATATCAGATGTTCCTGCAGTTACTATAGCTATATAACTATCCGTTTTCTTTATAACTTCTTTTTCAACAGTTATAGTTTTAGCTAATTCGTTGTACTTAGCTTCAGGACATATTTTTAAAACTTCTTCATACATCTCTCTCGAAGCCCTTGTTCCTAGTATATTACTATTTCCTAAAGACATATTTTTGACTATACCAACTACTTGATCTATTGTTTTTCCTGCACAATAGATAATTTCAGGATAGCCAACTCTTAGTGCTCTGTGATTGTCTATCTTTGCATAACCTAAATCTGTAAATGGTAATTCTGCTAATTTTTCAACTCCATCATCTATAGAAATATTATCATTCTTTATAAGTTCTAGTATCTCTTTTAAATGAGCTCTATCCATTACAAATCTCCCTTCTATTATATCTTAATTCAGAGTATTTATTTTTCTTTATTTAAGCTTCCCATTTTATATCCACCCATGTCTAGGGTTACATAATTAAAGCCAAACTCTTTTAATTTATTAGAAATCTTATCTAAAATTTCTGTATTAAATAACTTTTCTCTATCATTAGGTTGAACTTCTATTCTAGCTAAATCTCCATGACTTCTAACTCTTATTCCTGTTAACCCTAAAGAAAACATAAAGCGTTCAGAATTTTCTATTCTTCTAACCTTTTCTTCTGTTATTTCATCTCCAACTTGAAGTCTAGTTAAAAGACAAGCATAAGCTGGTTTTGACCATGTTTCAAGATTTAACTCCTTAGAATACATTCTTATGTCAGCCTTAGTAAAGCCAAGGTCTAAAAGTGGGCTTTTAACTTGAAGTTCCTTTAAAGCCATCATTCCAGGTCTATAGTCTTTTGTATCATCTAAATTAGTTCCATCTATTAAATATTTTATCCCAAATTCCTCAGCTTTATTTTTTACTAGTGTAAAAACTTGCTTTTTGCAAAGATAACATCTATCCGCTGGGTTATACTTAATATTTTCTGGAATTCCAACTTCCACAAATTCATGCCTTATATTAAATTTTTTTGTAAGTTCTTTCGCTTCTTCCATTTCCCATGTAGGCATGTATGGAGATACTATAGTTATTGCAACTGCATCTTTCCCTAAAACATCGCTACACACTTTAAGCAAAAATGTACTATCTACACCTCCTGAAAAAGCTAAGGCAACTTTTCCTAAGTTTTTTATATAGTCCTTCAAGCTTTCTAATTTATTCATAAGAATTACCACCTACTTAATTTTAATTTTTTTTAGATTTTATATATTCATACATTATTTCGTTATAAACTTTATTTATCTCTACACCATTTTCTTTAGCTAGATATTTACATATATCATATTCTGGTTTAACTCTTATTTCTTCTCCATTTAAGTAAGAAATTTTAACTGGTACATCACCATATTTGCAAATTACTATCTTTTCTCTTCTCTCTAATTTTTCTCTATTTATTTCATAATATCTAACTCCGATAGTTGATGAATTTAAGAATATAGTTTTTTTCACATCTCCTAAAACATCAAAGCTACATAAAACTGATATTTTAGTTGCTGGTCTATCTTTTTTCATATGTATTGATGTATAGAAAACATCTAGGGCTCCAACTTCTAAAAGTCTTTCCATTAAAAGCTGAAACTCTTCCCCTCTCATATCATCTATATTACATTCTACCATATATTCTTTAACTTTATCATTATCTGTTTCACCTAAAAATGCTCTTAATACATTAGGTGCCTTTTTGCCTTCTTTTTGACCTAAACCATAACCTATTTTTTTAATCATGAAATTTTTTTCATAAGTTATTTCTTTTGCCATAGCCTTTACAATAGCGGCTCCTGTTGGAGTTGTTGCCTCAAATGGAACATTCTTTGAAATCATTGGAATGTCCTTTAATATTTCAGCTGTTGCAGGTGCTGGTATTGGCAATATTCCATGGGCACAATTAAGTGTTCCATATCCTACTTCAACTGGTGAGGATATTATTTTATCTATATTTAAATAATCTATACAAATGGCAGCACCAACTATATCTACAATTGAGTCAATTGCCCCAACTTCATGAAAATGTACTTCCTCTATAGATTTATTATGAACTTTAGATTCTGCTTTTGCAACTTCATCAAAAATCTTTAAAGATATTTTTTTAATATTTGGATTTAATTCAGAACATAATACTAATTCTTTTATATCACTATAATTTCTATTTCCATGATGATGACTATGTTCATGACCTTCGTGACTATGTTCATGTTCTTCATGGCTATGTTCATGAATCTCTCCATATAAATACTTATTTTCGTCTTCATGGCTATGCTCTTTAGTTATATAAACTGTTGCTTTAGTTCCTGTTATTCCTTGTTTAGTTCCCTTTTCAATATGTATATGATATTCATTGTTAACATTTAATTTTTCTAATTCCTTTAATAAGTACTCACTTGGGACACCTAAATCAACTAGAGCACCTAAGTTCATATCTCCACTTATTCCTGAGAAACAATCATAATATAATATCTTCATTTTTTTCCATTGTTAATAAGCTTTAAAGTCTAATTAATACTAATTTAAATCTATATATTAGGCTTACAAGTTTATCAGCAACAGCCACCTCCCTTATATAAATCTATTATTTATTGTAAATCCTTATAATAAAACTATACTACATAATGCCCTATTAGTGTAGACAAAATCTCTCTATATTTTATTTTTTATATATTTTTATATAATTATTTTAAATATTTATTTAATAAATAAATAATTTTTTTATATAATTTTATATTTTTTACTTTATTTACAACTCGATGGCTTAATAGGTATCATATTAATAAAATAATTATTCTTTTGCCTTAAGAAGTATATTCAATTAACTTTTTATCATGTTAAAATACAATCTTATCTTTACTAAACTCATAAAAAAGCAACAAGCTCTAGAATTATAAATTATTAAAATCTAACTTACAAAACTAATACTTGTTGCTTTTTTATAATAAACAATAGTACATTTATTTTCGTATTTTATCTATAAAGAATACTATATTAAAAATATTTCCATCGGTAATTACTTTAATGACTATGATTATGACTTACTTCATGGTTATGTTCATGGCTATGCATATGTTCATGGTCATGGCTATGAGTTACTCCATTTTCATGAGTATGCTCATGACTATGCATGTGTTTGTGCTCGTGGCTATGAATCTCTTCATGTTTTTGCCTATGACAAGCTTCAACTCCACTATGAATATGATCAGTTTCATATCCATGAGTATGATTATGACCATTACAATTTACATGAATATGCTCATCATTATGAACATGTCCTTGATGATTTTCATTTTCCATAATACCCTCCTATATCTTCCTTACCTCTAAACTTACAGTATACTTAATATACTATTTCTCTTTTATTTTTTCTATAATAGCAAATTTTATACTATCAAAAGGAAAAAATCTTCCTGGGCATTCTGTTGCTAATAAGTCGTTATGTTTTAAAATATCTGATATATCATATTTTAGACATAAATATATTCCTAAGTTTAATAATGCATCTAATTGCTTCTTTGAAACTCCACTTTCCTGAAAATTTCCCTCAAGGCATATACCTAATGTATTTGTATTATTTCCCGCAACATGAGAACCTACTTTATTTTCATCTCTTCCTCTGTATATTGTTCCATCACTTCTTATATAAAAATGATACCCTATTCCACTCCATCCTCTATCTAAATGCATCTTATGAATTTCCTCTGGAGACAAATTGTCTGCTGCTGCATGATGAATTACTAGTCTTTGTGGTTTATTCCCACCTCTTAGTAACCCACCCCATTTATACTCAACTTCTTGTATATTTAAATCCTCCCCTATTTCTCTTAATGTTTTTTTATTAACTTCTATGTTATATATTTTTCTATAGCTGTTACTATTATTTGAATCATTAATAACTATATATCCTAAAAACCCTAAAACAATTATTAGAATAACTATTAAAACTCTTCTTATAAAATATTTATTTATCTTAATCCTAGATATTTGATTACTCATTATTAACTGCAAGACTATCTATAACTTCCCTTGCTACCCCTTCTAAATAGTGTAAATATTTACTTAATACTATTTTTTGTAATGTTTTCCCTTTATTTTTACAAATATTTATATTTTCAAATTATATTTAAAATAATTAATAATTCTAAATCCTTATAAAAGGCCTTATTAATTTTGGATAACCCTAATATTAAGATAAGTAAGCATAAAAAAG
>JAUNBX010000104.1 GCA_030526875.1 Clostridium perfringens
TCCTTGTTAATAAAAGAAATATTGTTTGTTAAGTATTACAAGTAATATTTTAAGTAGCAAATTCTAATTTAGTAGTTAGATTTGAGGAGCAATTTTAATATATTGTGATTTAAAATAAAAGCGGACAAGTTAATGCCTTGTCCACTTTTATACTATTTATTATCAATCTTGGTTTAAAACAGAGTCAATTTTTAAGATATATTAATAAAAAATCTTACCTACCTTCTTTATATATTTTTATCCATACTGTATTTATATATTTTGGGGCGATAGGGGAGGGGATTTTTGTCATAATATAAATAACTTTTTTAGATGTAAAATGTATGGGATATAACTTTTTAAGATTACATAAGTATGCAGTAAGATATAAATAGTATGGTAAAGGTATGTTATTTACAGGAATAAAAGAGGTATAACACACGATTAATAGAATATAAAAATTATATTTAACATATTAATTGAATATAATGATTACAAAAGTAATTTAAAGAATACTTTTATAATAAAAATATGGCAGGAGGATATGTTATGGAATTGAGAGAATTTGAGAAGTTAACACATGAAGAAAAATTTAGAGTTACCCAAGATAGGTTATGGGAATTAAAAAAAGAAGGAAAAGGAACAAAGGAATTTAAGAATGAACAAGTAGATTTTTCATATACCACAGCCATGAATAAGTTAGATAATAAGTATAAGTTAAATCAAAGTGATTATTGTTTAATAGAAAAATTAAGTTTAAGTGAAATAGGGGGAAATGACTTGAGGGGAATAGATAATATTGAATTAGAAAGTTTGGTTACTAAGATCATAGAGAACAAACTTTCAGACTTAAGAGAAAATCAACCAAAGGAAAAAATTCTTAATGAAGATTACACTAAAAATGTAATAGTTCAGAAAAGGAGAAGTAAGGAACTAAAAAAAATGACTATTACCATTTCGGCTGATGTGCATGAGCGCTGGAGAGATTTCTGTGAGGAGTTAGGTATCTACAACAACATAGACTTACTTAATACTGCTATAACAAGTTACTTAGATAGTGTGAATTTTAAAAGTAAAATTGATTAATTATTTAACATAATATGTTGTAATATAACATGCAATAACATATTCTAACATATTATGTTATTGCATGTTAGAATATGTTACAGTATGTTAAAATATGTTATCAAATAAATACTGTTGTAATAAATTATTTAAAGCAGGGGTAAACCATGAAAAATAAAACACAAGTTATGTTGGATTAGGGTTATGCTTAGGTATTCCTTTAGGCTTAGTATTTAATAATATACCGATTGGAATATGTATTGGGTTAGCTATTGGAGCAGGATTAGATGCTAAAAAGAATAGTGATAAAGAAAAGTAAGCTTTAAAATAAACTATCTAAATATTAATAGTAAAACATAGTTTTAATCTAAGATATTTTAAATAGATTAAGAGAGAGAATTGCAAGAAATTCTCTCTCTTTCTGCATTTAATAAGCTCTGTATAATTTACATCTATCCAACTGTTAAAACCATTTAGGCGGCGGTATAGAGAGTTTGAATGGCATATAGAACAAGCTAAGACGTTTTTGGGATAGTAGAAAATAAATTTAAGGCATAAAATTATAAGAAATAACCTAAAGAGGACTTTGCAGCAGAATATTGGGAAAGGGGGCTTCACTCTTTAAATTCCGTTCCCAAAACTAAGTTTTGGACGTAATTGGAAATCGTTCAGCCCCCTTTCGCTACGCTTTTAGGGCATAGAATTTTTTAACGTTCCACTAAAATTCCATACCCTGGGGGACGCTGAAATCCGAAAGTTATCGACTAATAAAATTGCAGAATTAGAAGGAGTATTAGGAGATGATTAAATATGAAAATTATGAACAAGGACAAAGAAGTTTTTGAATCTATTTGTAGAACTGGACATGTTAGAAGAGAACAGATTAATAGCCTAAATGTGAATGATAATAGAATAAAAACCTATTTAAAAGAGGGTTATATAACAAAAGAATATACCAGAGGACAAGAGTGTTTTAAATTAACATTAAGAAGTAATACTAAGAAGTTTATTGATAAATTGCATTTCAAAAAGAACAGATTTAATAGAATTTTTAACCTGTCCTTTTTTAATCATATGCATAGCCTCAATGCCAGCTAAGGTTCTTTTAGCGGTTTTAAAAGATTTGGTATACCGAACCTTCTTTTTTATAAATCTATGATCTTGCTCAATAATATTATTAAGATATTTAATTTGTCTAAGTATTGTTTTTTGTTTTAATTTTTTTTCAAGCTTCATTTCCGGAATAGCAGCTTTGTAAGGTGGATTTTTATCAACTGTTATTACTTTTAAACAGCTTGAATTTGAAACTTTTAATGCTTTTGTAAAGAAACGCTTAGCACCTTTTGTATCACGTGTTTTACTTAAATAGAAATCTATTGTATCACCATGAGAGTCAATCGCTCTATATAAATATATCCATTTACCTTTAACCTTTATATAAGTTTCATCAACTCTCCAAGAACTATTGCTTTTTCTCAAATATTTTCTGATTTTCTTTTCTAATATAGGTCCATATTCATGAGTCCACCTCATTATAGTGCTTGGATTTACTGATATTCCACGTTCAAGTAGCATTTCTGCTACGTTACGATAGCTCAAAGGATATTTTAGATACCATCTTATACTTAAAATTATAATTTCAGATTTAAAGTGTTTATGTTTAAATATATTCTTATTCATACCAAGACACCACCTTATTAATTTTTATATCTTAATTATACCCTCTTTATTCTTTTTATTATTTGCAACAGAACCAAAATGTGTCATAGAATAGGAGAAAAAATGCTTTTACAGAAGCAAGAAGAACCATGCCTACAAGATAGTAAAAAGTTTTAGAGTATTATATCTAACAGGGACAAGCCTTATCATTTAAGATATACAGGAGCCTTATACAGGGATAAGGATGTGCTGTGGTGCGGTGTTACTAGCCTTCTAAGTAGCATTATTACCATTTATTTACTTTAATAGTTAGAAAATACCAACTAAATAAAAAGAGTGGCTAACACATAGGGTTTCAGACCTTTTATTTAGAGTAAAAAGTTAAGGAGTCTATAGATTAGAGCAAGAAAGATGAAAATAGCAAAAGAAAAAGCCTTTTAAAAGGCTTTTTCTACATTTATAAGTTTAATTGTTTTTATACA
>JAUNBX010000005.1:0-29772 GCA_030526875.1 Clostridium perfringens
AAGCTTGAAAATAAGCCCCATTAACTATATTAATTCCAGCTATTATAAAAGATATGCTATATATTCTTAAACCTAATGTTCCTATTGTTTCAATTTCTTTTGTTGGCGTTGTAAACATGCTTATCAATATATTAGGTATAAGCTGAGAAAGTAAAAATAAAACTATCCCTATAATTATTGCTGTTATAATTGATATTTTTCTAATCTCTCTTATCCTTCCATATTTCCCAGCCCCTATATTTACACTGACTATAGGTTGAAGAGTTTGACCAACTCCATTTAAAAGAGCTATTACAACTATAGCTATATTTGCTATAATACCATAAACAGATACATAAATTGTTCCACCTAGTTCTTGAAGTCTTAAATTAAATAATAAAACAACTACTCCTATAGAAAGCTCTATACAAAAACTAGGAAAACCAATATTAACTATACTAAAAATATCTTTAATATTAAATTTCTTAAAGGACAATTTTAAAGTATTACTTGAACCTAGAAAGTGTGTTAAACAAACTAATATTGCAAAAACTTGAGCTATTACTGTGGCAATGGCTCCTCCTGCAATACCACTATTCATTTGAAATATAAATATATAATCTAAAACAACATTGGTAATTGAAGCTACTGCAACTGAAGTCATTACAAGTCTTGGTGCTTTATCACACCTTAAAAAACATTGAAGAGTCATTGCAATTACAAATAATCCACATCCTCTTATTAACCAATGTGTATATTGCATTACTAAACCTATATTTTCATTAGTAGCACCTAATAAATAAGCTAACTGTTTTTCATAAATCACTCCAAACACAGTAAAAATAACTGCAACTACTATTGCCATAATCATTGATAAGGTAAATATCTCTTTAGCTCTTTTCTCATTTCCCTTTCCTTTTTCCATAGACATTAATGTTGATCCACCAACTCCTATAAGCAATCCTAATCCAAATCCTGCTGAAAATATTGGAGTATTAATATTTAATGCAGCTAAACCATCTGCACCAACCCCTTGTCCTATAAATATAGTATCTAAAAGGACATATATACTTATAGCTAACGAACCAATAGCTGTTGGAAATAAATATTTAAAGTATATAGTTTTTATATTTCCTTCTAATAAATTTAATCTTTTCATTAAGTTTATTTCCCCTTTACAAATTTACTTCACTAATTATAGCATAATACTAACTCTCTCCCACTTATTAGTTGTATAATTGACTTAATATTAAAAATAATAACTTAGACTTTCTTTAAAATACATATTAACCTTAATAATGTTAAAAAATATAATAATTAAAATATATTTAAAACTAGTTAAAGGGAGGAATTTATTATGAACAATCACAAATTTGATGAGAAAAAATTAGATATTTTAAATAATCCTGAAAGACTAAATCTTATGGATTTAGATGAAATTTTTAGGGTTTTAAATATGAATGAAAAATCTATTTTAGTAGATTTAGGTGCAGGAACTGCCTTTTTTAGCAAGGTATTTCTAGATAGAATTACAGATTCTAAATGTTATGCCTTAGATATATCAAAGCATATGATAAACTATATAACAGAGAACGTAATTTTAACTCTTAATGACAGACTTGAAGCAAAATTAATGGAAGAATCAATTATTCCACTAAAAACTGAACTAGCTGATTTGTTATTTATGATACTACTTTTTCATGAGCTTGATAATCCTTTAGACACTTTAAAAGAAAGCTACAGAGTATTAAAAACTGGGGGTAAAATCTTTATAGCAGATTGGAAAGAAGGAGAAAATTCTCATGCAGTTTCTAAAGACTTTATAAGTACTAATCTTAAGGCTGCTGGCTTTTCCAATATTAAAGAAATTAACGCTTCAGAAAAATTAGTTTGTTTTATTGCTGAAAAATAATTTTTTAAATTTAATATAAATGAGTGTTGATTTTAGATATATTTAGTTATCTAAAATCAACACTCTATTAGATTATAATTATACTAACTTTTAAATATATTATATTTTTCAGCATATCCTGAGATATCATTAAATTCAGCTATTCCTCTACTGAGAATTTTTCATGTAAAAGATTCTTATCTAAACCTTCTCTTTGAACCTCTGGACTTACTCTTATAGTTCCTGTTATATCACATATCTTTAATATTATAAGTGTTAATATAAATGAGTATATTGCAACAATAACTACACCATAAAGTTGAATTAAGAATTGACTAAGGCTTGCACTAACTCCATTAACTGCATTAACTGCGAAAAAACCTATTAAAAGGGTTCCTATAAATCCACCCATACCATGTACTCCCCAAACATCTAAAGCATCATCCCATTTTAATGCTTTTGCTAAATGAACAAATAAGAAACAAACTATGGCTGCTATAATACCTATAAATACTGAACCTTGAGGTGTTACATAACCTGAACATGGAGTTATTGTTGCAAGGCCAGCAACTGCCCCTGTTATAAATTCAACCATAGAAAAATGTTTTTCTTTAATATAACCTATTATAACCCAAACTACAGATGCAAACCCAGCTGCTATTCCAGTGTTAGTAAATGCTAAGGCAGCAGTTTCTCCACCTGCTAAAGCTCCTCCTGAGTTAAATCCAAACCATCCAAATAATAAAATTGCTCCTCCAATTAATACAAGAGCTATATTTCCTGGTCCCTTTGCAGGTTTAACAGCTCTTTTTCCTAAAAATAATATTGCAGCTAAAGCTCCAAAACCTGCTGTTGTATGTATTACAGTTCCTCCAGCATAGTCTACAAATCCCCATTTAGCTAGGAAACCGCCTCCCCACACCCAATGTGCTACTGGAAAATAGATAACTATCATCCATAGAATTAAAAACTTTATCCATCCACCTATATTCATTCTATTAGCAAAAGCTCCAGTCATAAGAGGTGCTGTTATAATAGCGAACATTAATTGGTACATAAAATACATTAAAAAAGGTATTCTAGAACCATAAGCAGGGTTTACTGTAAAATCAACTCCCCTTAACATGAAATACTGAGATATATCTCCTATAAATCCTCCAATATCTCTTCCAAAAACTAATGAGAATCCACCTAAAGTCCACATAATAGTCACTATTCCTATGGCAATAAATGAATACATCATCATTGTCAATGAATTTCTTTTTTCTACAAGACCTCCATAGAAAAAAGCTAAACCTGGTGTCATAAAAAATACAAGAACTGTAGTTACCACCATAAAGGCTACATCACCATTGTTTATTGTAGACATTTTAATCTCTCCTTTTCTATTACTACGTTATTAAAGCTTGTAATTAAAACCTAACAAATTATGTTCCAAGTTATATTTACATCTAACTATAATAACTAGTATTTTTTAAGAATTATACAAAATATAGTATTACCTAAAATAAATTCAATTATTTATATAATGACGTTATAATTTCTTAGTTTTTCATTCTATTTTATATTTTTCATATTAATTATAAAAATAAAAAAGTTGATACTAATAAAATTCTTAAAATTAAAGAATTTATCTAATATCAACAAAATATGTAGTCTAAACTAAAGTTTTCTCACAATAAAATCTTCAGAATCTAAAATATTTTTTCTTACGTAGTTGTGACAATATAAAATTATTTTCTCTAAATCTTGAGTTAAATTACCCATAATTCTTACTATAAATCCATTAACCTCAATGGACGATATTCCAACATTTACATCTATATTAAACTCTTTAATCTCATGTTTTAAATTTTCAATAAATTTCTCATTTATATTATCATTTATAACAATTAGAGTTGCAAAATTTTTATAGCCTTCCATAAACCCTAAATCTTCTATATTGTTTTCCCTAGGATTTATTATCATATTATCTGATAAAACAATATTTCCATCCATATATATATCAGTTTTTAATCTAGCTCTTCTATATTGAAATTTCATTTTATCTGGAGACCATCCTGATGTTATTCCATCTGTATATATTAAAGTAGAACTTTTACGCATATATATTTTGTTTTCTTGTTTATACTTTGCATCTTTATAGAGTATAACAGGATCTGTTATATACTCTAAAATACTATTTTCACCAAGATGTATAACAGTTTGTTGTAAAGATTCTAAGCCATTTTCACACTTGTAAACTTTATTTGCCGCTTGGGTAGTCACAACCCCTCTTGTATTTTCTTTTAAATCAATAGAAATTTTAAAGTACTCGCCCTCAACAACTCCGCCACCTAATTGCATTAAAAAATAAGTAGGTATATTCTCTGATCCTATATCCATTTTGGGAGATAACTTAAAAATCCCATTAAAATATTTTTTGGATGCTATTATTTTATCACCAGACTTTTCTAAAACTAAATCTATAACTCCAGCATATTTTTTCTTACCTATCATATTTTCCATAATCTAAGAAATCCCTTCTAGAAGGCAATTTTTCTTAATCCAGTTTAGAACTTCTAAAACCCCAGAATCATTCTTAAGGTTTGTAAATATAAAATCTTTTTCACCTCTAAAAGCTAATGTATCTTCTTTCATTACATCTAAATTTGCTCCAACATAAGGAGCTAAGTCAATTTTATTTATAATAAATAAATCACTCTTGATCATTCCTTGCCCTGCTTTTCTTGGAATTTTTTCACCTTGAGCAACATCTATTATATATATAGAAAAATCAACTAAATCAGGACTAAATGTTGCAGCTAAATTATCTCCACCACTCTCTAAAAACAATATATCTAAATCCTTAAATCTTGATTTCATCTCATCTACAGCTGCAAAATTCATAGAAGCATCTTCTCTAATTGCAGTGTGTGGACATCCTCCTGTTTCAACTCCCATAATTCTATCTTCAGATAAAACAGAATTTTTAACCATAAATTTAGCATCTTCTTTAGTGTAGATATCATTTGTTATAACTGCGCAGCTATATTTATTGTTTATCATTCTTGTTAATCTTTCAATAAGAAGTGTTTTTCCGCTTCCTACAGGACCTCCAACACCTATTATTACTGGTTTCATAACTAAAACCTCCCTTTAATACTTTAATGTTATTAAATCTAACCCATATTTTAAAACATTAATTTTAAGACATAAAAAGCCTAAAAGTTAAATTTTCATGATTTATTTGTGATAACTCAATTCCTGGTATACTTACTCCAAAATAATCATTATCTGTACTGTTAATTATTTCATATAATTCTCCAAGAATTTCTATGAATTTTTTCAATAAAAGTTGCCCATCCTTTTGACCTAAAGGAATGGTTCTTACAGCATTTTGAATAAGAGTTGCTATAGTACTATATATATAATATATAATAGCCTCCTTTAGTCGTATGTTTAAACCATGCATAAGCATTCCAAAAACTATTGAAGGATGCCCAAAAGCTTTTTTATTTTTTATATTATCTTCATAAAGTTTTATTATTTCACTATCATAAAGGTCTAAAAACATTTTAATCATTCTACCTGCCACAAGCTTATTACCATTGCGACTCTCTTTTGCTATTGTCTGCACAGTTATTTTCCTATCTAAATCCAAAATACCTTTAAAATCTTTTCTTTCTAGCAATTCATATAACATCTTAATACATATTCCATCTGAATATATAAATTGTTTAGTTAAATAAGTATTTAACCACTTTGCAAAGGTATCTGCATTATGTACCTTATCATCTCTTAAATATGTTTCCATCCCATAAGAATGATTGAAAGAACCTATAGGAAAATTTGAATCACATAATTGTATAATTCTTAAAACTTCTAATATATCACTATCTTTAGTGTCTATGTTCAAATTCAACATGTCTAAATGCCTTATCTAATACTCTATTTTCTCTTGTATAATTTATTTTATCCTGTTTTAATTTTTCTTCAACTAAACTATCATATTCTACAATCATGGTATCATCTTTAAATTGTGCTGGTAAGTGCCTATTTCCAAGCTCATGAGCAATCTTTCCCATTTGTCTTATACTTTCTGGCTTTATAACTAAAATGTCATTACTTTCATATTGGATTACAACTAAATTATGACCATCATTAAAAAGAATATCTCCATTATTTAAAGTTTTACCTTTTTCTAAAGATATTCCATATTCATGACCATGGTCTGATACAACTCTTATTATTCTTTTTACAACATCATCATTTTTTAAAATTATCTTTTCTTTATGAAAATCTTTTATGTTTTCTATATCTTTTATATTTCCTAGTACCCTTTCAAAAACCATTTTATTCTCCAATCTCAATTATTTTATAATGTGTTTATTATTTAAAAATATAAAATAATAAACACATTACTTATTATTTTAGAATAAGAAATATCTTTGAGTAAGTGGTAAACATTCTGCTGGCTCACAAGTTATAAGTTCTCCATCAACTTTAACATCATAAGTTTGAGGGTCTACTTCTAGTGATTTTGGTATAACATCATTAAATTTCATATCTCTCTTAGTTAAATTTCTGATGTTTCCAACTGGTAATACCATATTATCTAAGTGTAATCTTTCCTTTATTCCATTTTTATATGCTGCTTTTGAAACAAATGTTGCACAAGTATTTGACTTAGCCTTTCCATAAGCTCCAAACATATGTCTCATAAGTACTGGTTGACAAGTTGGAATTGAAGCATTAGCTTCTCCCATAATAGAAAGGCTTACCATTCCACCTTTTATTATCATCTTAGGCTTAGCACCAAAGAATGCTGGTTCCCATAAAACTAAGTCAGCCATTTTACCAACTTCAACAGAACCTACATAGTCAGATATTCCATGTGCTATTGCTGGATTAATTGTATATTTAGCAACATATCTCTTAACTCTATTGTTATCATTATTTTCAGAATCACAACTTCCACAAGAACATTTTAAAGGTCCTCTTTGCACCTTCATTTTTGAAGCTGTTTGCCATGTTCTGGTTATAACTTCACCTATTCTTCCCATAGCCATTGTATCAGAACTCATAATACTAAATATTCCCAAATCGTGTAGTATATCTTCTGCCGCAATTGTTTGTTTTCTGATTCTTGAATCAGCAAATGCTATATCTTCTGGTACCTTTGGGTCTAAGTGGTGACAAACCATAAGCATATCTAAATGTTCTGCTATTGTATTTACTGTATATGGTTTTGTTGGGTTTGTTGATGCTGGCAATACATTTATTTGACCTGCCATCTTTAATATATCAGGAGCGTGACCACCACCAGCTCCTTCTGTATGATATGTATGAATAGCTCTTCCACTTATTGCTTCTATTGTATGTTCTACGAATCCACCCTCATTTAATGTATCTGTATGAATGGCTACTTGAACATCATATTTATCAGCAGCTTGAAGTGAATATTCTATTGCAGATCTTGTTGCACCCCAGTCCTCATGAATCTTAAGACCACAAGCACCAGCTTCTATTTGTTCTGCATTAACTTCTATATTAGCTCCACTACCTTTTCCTAAGAATCCCATATTTATTGGAAGACCTTCAGCAGCTTCTATCATTTTTTCAATGTTCCAAGCCCCTGGTGATGCAGTTGTTGCATTGGTTCCATCGTTTGGACCAGTTCCTCCGCCAATAACTGTTGTTATTCCACCGTGAAGTGCTACTTCAACTAAATCTGGACTTATGTAGTGAACATGACTATCTATTCCTCCAGCTGTTAAAATAAGACCCTCACCTGCTAATGCTTCTGTACTAACTCCAACTATAAAGTCAACCTTATCCATTCCATTAGGATTTCCACCCTTACCTATAGCAGCTATCTTTCCGTCCTTTATACCTATATCAGCTTTATATATTCCTGTATAGTCAACTATTGTAGCTCCTGTTATTATAAGGTCAACAACTAGAGGATTTTCTCTTGTTTCTATAGAGTTTTGGCCCATTCCATCTCTTAAAGATTTTCCGCCTCCAAATTTACACTCATCTCCATAACCTGTATAATCTTTTTCTATCTCTATGAAAAGTTCAGAATCACCAAGTCTTATTTTATCACCAGTAGTAGGTGCAAATAATTCTGCATAACGCTTTCTATCTAATTCAAAGCTCATTACTTTCTTCCTCCTTTATCTAAGAATCCATCAACTTTATTATTTAAACCATACACTCTCCTAGTACCACCTATATCTATAAGTTTAACCATTTTATCGTCTCCTGGTTCAAATCTAACAGCAGTTCCAGCTGGAATATCTAATCTCTTTCCATAAGCTTTCTCTCTATCAAAATCTAACTCATCATTAACTTCATAAAAATGAAAATGTGAACCAACTTGTATTGGTCTATCTCCATCATTAACTACTCTTAGTTCTATAGCTTCTTTACCTTCGTTATATTTAATTGGATCTTTTGCTAATATATATTCTCCTGGTATCATAATTTACAACCTCCTTCTTTATTGTATTGGATCATGTACTGTTACAAGTTTAGTTCCATCTGGGAATGTACACTCCACTTGAACTGTATGAACCATTTCTGGTATTCCTTCCATAACTTGATCTCTTTTTAATATATTTCTACATTCATCCATCAAAGTTTCAACTCTTTTTCCTTCTCTAGCCCCTTCCATTATTTCATCAGTAATAATAGCAACAGCTTCTGGATAGTTAAGTTTTAATCCTTTTTCAAGTCTTTTTCTAGCAACTTGTGCAGCAACAAAAACCATAAGTTTTTCTTGCTCTCTCATTGTTAATTTCATCTTTATTCCTCCTTTTTATAATATTATTTATAAATTTATTTTTTTACTGGCTATATTAAATAAAGCCTATTTATTAATTAGTTTGAAATAAAGGTTAACTTTATTAATTAATCCCTATTAATATTTCCATTTTATTGATTATATATGTATTTAAAATTTAAATTTTTTTCCTATTATTTATAAATTTAAGTATGATTATTATTTTTTAAGCACAAAATAACTAAAATAATTTTTATTTTATAATTTAATAAGGAGGATTTTAACATGTTAGGAGTAGTTCTTTTATACGTTGGTATTGTACTTATCAGTAACGGTATAGCTAGACTTACTAGAATTGACCCAAGATCTCAATCAATCATGAATTTATTTACAGGTGGTTTATCAGTAATAGCAAACCTAATAACTATTGTATTTGGTGAACTTTTACTCTCTAGAACTGATTTTTACGCTGCTGCCACCGGATTACTATTTGGTTTTACTTACCTTTACATAGCTCTTAATGGTATCTTTAATTTAGATCAAAGATTATATGGTTGGTATAGTTTATTCGTTGCAATTAACGCAATTCCAGCTGGACTTATTAGTTTCTTTGATGGTGGAGTTTTTAATATATCTATGGCCATTATTTGGTGGCTATGGGGAATTTTATGGCTTACAGGTTGGATAGAAACAGTCTTAAAAATAAATTTAGGAAGGTCAGTAGGTTACTTATCAACCTTTGAAGGAATAGTAACGGCTTGGATTCCAGGATTCTTAATGTTAGCGGGATTATGGGCATAAAAAAAAGAGATGCAATTGCATCTCTTTTTTTTTTAGATTATTTATCTAATTTTCCGTTTAATTTTGAGCTGTGTCCAGTTGAGAATTGAGCATTTCCTTTTTCATGGAATACTTCTTTCCACTCTTTATCAGCATATGGTGTGAATTCTTTAGCTATTTGATTTAAAGTAGCTTTAAATTCTGGATCGTTTATCATTGCATCTGCACCTTCATCATCTGGTCTAGCGCCTGCTTCTTTTACTATTTGTCTAACGAATCCTGGGTTATCTATCATCATACAAGGTTTTAACATATTCTTGTTGTATGGTTGTTTTTCTCTTATTATTCTGAAGAATGGGTCTCTTAAAACATCTATTAATGGCTTACCAATGGCATTTTGTGTTGAGAAATGTGAGAATATACATGGTTCAACATTTCCCTTTGAGTTTACGTGGAAGTAGTATTTACCTGCTATACATCCTCCAACATATGGTGCATCATTAAAGAAGTCTAATGTAAAGTAAGGTTTAGTTTTTCTGATTTCTCTAACTCTCTTACCTAAGTATAATCTTTGTTCTGGGTTAAGCATTAAGCTAAAGTCTGGTTTTGCATCTCCAACTGGCATGAATATAAAGTACCAGCACATTTTTGAACCTTTACTTATCATTAAATCAGTGAATTCATCACTTGTTACTGATTCTATGTTTTGGCTTGTAGCAGCTGTTGAAACTCCGAATAATACTCCTCTTTCGTTAAGTAAATCCATAGCATGCATTACTTTTTGGTAAACTCCTTTACCTCTTCTTGCATCTGTAGCTTCTTCACTACCTTCAACAGAAAGCATTGGTATTACATTACCTGCATTTGCTAATCTATCAGCAGTTTCTTCATCAATTAATGTTCCATTTGTAAATGGTGTGAACATTACATCGTTGTATTTTTCATATAAATCTAACATGTATTTGTTAAAGAATGGTTCTCCACCTAAAACAACTATCCAGTGGATTCCTAAATCTCTAGCTTCACCTATTAATCTATCAACTTCTTCTGGTGACATATCATCTTTTTTGCTGTAACTTGCAGCATAACATCCAGTACAATGTATGTTACATCTCATTGATGGACTTATAAGCATAATAAATGGAATTTTTATATTTTCTTCTTCCATATATTTTTCTCTTTTGCTTGCTGAAAGCCAAACACCATTAACAAAGAAGTTACTAAAGAATTTCTTTAATGCTTTTTTGTTAGTAGTTTTAAGAATTCCTTGTATAAATTCTTTTACTGCTGGGTTTTCATTGTAGTATTTACAAACGTTGTCTATTTGTTTCTTTTGATCTTCATCTTTTACAAATTTCTTGATTGCTGCAAATATTTTATCAACATTTTTTTCAGGATCTTTATCGATTATTTGTAGAACAGTGTTTATAACAGCTGATGCAGCTAGTTTTTCTGCTTTTTCTTTAATGTTCATAGTTTTCCCTTCCTTACTTTTAATTTATTTTATTTGCTACAACTAAACTTTAAAACTAAATACAATTTAAATCTTATCAAATAACAATAACTTTAATTAATCATAAAACATATTTATGATTTAAGAGCGGTATAACTATTTATAATTTCTATTGATTTTATGTACTTTGTAATATTACTAAAAGTTATAATTATTCCATATAATTATATATTTTCATAATATTTAAATTATTATTCATATTTTAAAAATAAAAACTATTTTTCTTTTATCATCCAAATAAAAGAACTTATTAACTACTAATTCCATATTAGTAATTAAATTTAGTTTATATCTTTTTTAATTGTAAGCATTATTAACATATTTAATATAATGATTTAGAATAATATGGTCACGCTAACTTGTATAATAATAATACTTTCTTAGCATAAATACAAGAAGAAAAAAATTAATTATTAAATAATTTAATTTTTACCTTTTTTATTATTATATATTATTTTTTTTGGTATATCAACTTGCTTTTACATAATTCGACTAATTTTTTTGTTTTTTTTAATGTAACCTTTTATTTAATAAACTTTTTTGCCTGTATATCTTTTATTTTTCCCACTTATATCCTAATAATACATAATAAATATTCTGGAAATATTGGTAATACCATTAACTTTTTTAACACCAGTATATTTTATAACTTTTTTTTACTTTATACCAGTGAAAAATTTTGTTATTTACATTCTATTAAAATTTATATCTTTTTTCAATAAGGACATTGTATTATTAGATATATATTATTTATAAAAATATATTATTATTTAATAGATTATACTAAATGCTTATAATTATCTGCTAATATTAGCAAAAAATATCTATTTAAAATACTTATTTATAAAATTTTTCAATCCATATTATACATTAGAAATTTTAATTATATAATTTTTTCAATAATTAGTTAATTTATAAATATATTTCTTATTTGAATAGATTATTTTATATATGTATATTTATAAATAAATTTATTAGTCCTTTAATTTTATTTATTTATAAATAATGGAAAAAAAGATAAAATAATATATAATCTTTGATAAAATCTTAACCCTTATTCAAATTATTTTTTCCATATTATTTTATTAAAAGAAAGAAAAAAATTGCCTAAAAATATAAAATAGCTACTTAAAATAAATTTTATTTTAAGAACATTTAACCATTTTAGACAATCTTCTTATATCGTGCTGTAAATTATTCTATAAAGCTTTTATTAAATTAGCCATTTCTATTGCAGATACAGCGGCATCATAACCTTTATTCCCTGCTTTTGTTCCTGCTCTTTCTATTGCCTGCTCTATAGTATTAGTTGTTAATACCCCAAATATAACTGGCACTTCTGATTCTAAGGATACTGATGCAACACCTTTTGAAACCTCTGCGCATACATAATCAAAATGTGGTGTTGATCCCTTGATAACTGCGCCTAAACAAATAATGGCATCATATTTTTTGCTCTTTACCATTTTTTTTGCTATTAAAGGTATTTCAAAAGCACCTGGTACATAAGCTGTGTCTATATCTTCTTCTAAAACTCCATGTCTCTTTAACCCATCTAATGCTCCACCTACAAGTTTAGATACTATAAACTCATTAAATCTTCCTGCAACAATACCTACTTTTAAATCCTTAGCAATTAAATTTCCTTCTATTAAATTCATCTCTATTCCTCCTGAAAATTTATATATTTTTCATTGCAATTTACCAAAAATATTTTTTATATTATTTTAAAAAACTTAAATACAATAATTAGGTTATAGTAATATTAATTCATCATATATTAAATAATTATTAGTTTTACACGAAATTAAAAATACTTTAATTATTACTCTAATATGTGACCCATCTTTTCTTTTTTAGTTCTAAGATAAAACTCATTAACTTCATTATGATTCATTTGAATTGGAACTCTTTCAACTATTTCTATATCATATCCTGATAAACCTGATATTTTTTTAGGGTTATTTGTCATAAGCTTTAGTTTTTTCACCCCTAAATTTTTAAGTATTTGAGCACCTATTCCATAATCCCTCATATCTGCTGGAAATCCTAAGGCAATATTAGCTTCAACTGTATCCATTCCTTGATCTTGAAGAGCATAAGCCTTTAATTTGTTTATTAAGCCAATTCCCCTTCCCTCTTGTCTCATATATAAAAGAATTCCCTTTCCCTCTTTTTCTATTTGTTTCATAGCAGCTGCATATTGTTCTCCACAGTCACATCTTTTAGACCCCAGAGCATCTCCTGTTAAACATTCTGAATGAACTCTTGTTAATACTGGTTCATCACCTTTAATATCTCCTTTTATTAAAGCTACATGATGTTCACCATTTAATTTATTTATAAAGCCAAAGATCTTAAAATCCCCATACTTTGTTGGCATTTTAGTTTCTACAACTCTTTCTACAAGACTATCCTTTTTTCTTCTGTATGTAACTAAATCTGCTATTGTAATTACTTTTAACCCATATTTTTCACCAAATTCTAAAAGTTCTGGAGTTCTTGCCATGGTTCCATTATCACTCATTATTTCACATATAACTCCTGCTTCTTTAAATCCAGCTAATTTAGCTAGGTCTGTGGCAGCTTCCGTATGCCCAATTCTCTTTAAAACACCACCTTCCTTTGATATTAATGGAAATACATGGCCAGGCCTTCTAAAATCATTGTCTTTTGAGGCTTCATCTAAAACTTTTTGAATTGTATGTGATCTTTCAAAAGCAGATATTCCTGTTTCTGTATCAATATGGTCTATAGATACAGTAAATGCTGTTTCATGATTATCTGTATTATTCAAAACCATTGGATTAATATTTAATTTTTTAGATATTTCCTCTTTAATTGGCATACATATAAGTCCACGCCCAAACTTAGCCATAAAATTTATAGCTTCTGGCGTTACTTTTTCAGCTGCCATTAATAAATCACCTTCATTTTCTCTATCCTCGTCATCAATTACTATAATCATCTTACCTTGTTGTATGTCTAAAATTGCATCTTCAATAGTGCTAAACTTATTCATTTCAAAAACCTCCTATATATTTTTATAAAAATCCATTCTCTATTAAAAAATCTTTATCTATATCCTTCTTTATGTTGTCTTCTTTATTAAAAAAAAGTAGTTTTTCTACATATTTTCCTATTAAATCATATTCAAGATTAACTTTACTTCCAATATTTTTATTTAGAAGTATTGTTTCTTCTGCTGTATGTGGAATTATTGATACCTTAAATTCTTTATCATCAACATAAGCTACTGTAAGACTTACACCATCTATAGCAATAGAACCCTTTAAAATTACATACTTTAATATATCTCTAGGCGCATTTATTGTAATCCACACAGCATTATCTTCCCTTTCAAAGGAAACTATATCTCCTGTTCCATCAATGTGCCCACTTACTATATGACCTCCAAGCCTTTTTTTTAATGTTAAAGCCCTCTCTAAGTTAACTTTACTTCCTACATTTAATTGACCTAGGCTACTTCTTCTTAAGGTTTCTGCCATTACGTCAGCTTTAAATCCATCATCTAAAATATCTACAACAGTTAAACAAACACCATTTGTAGAAATACTATCTCCTAATTTTGTCTCTTCTAAAACCTTATTACATCCTATATAAAGCACTGCTGCTATACTACCATTTTCTATTTTTTTTATCTCACCAATTTCTTCAACTATACCTGTAAACAAAAAGCACCTCCACCTATTTTTTTTATTTATCTATTTAAATATTGGACTATGTTTTAAATTACTCTTTCTAAAATCAACACTTATCTTAGAACAAAGCCAAATATTGCTGTCTTTATACCTATTTAAGATAAAACTCTTAATTTAAATAACCTTCAATAAATATATCATTACCAAAAAAGTTTACTTTTAAATCATTTATATTAAAAGCATCTTTTAATTTATCTATACCTTCTCCTTCTACAGGCGTTTTTGCTAAAGTTCCTCCAATTATTTTAGGAGCTATATATATTTGAACTTTATCTATAATACCTTCTCTAAGAGCTGAGAAATTTAATGTTCCTCCACCTTCTAAAAAAATACTATCTATATTCATTTCCCCTAATCTATACATTAAATCATTAAGATTTACCCTCTTTTCTTTTGACTCTACAACTAGAACCTTAACCCCTAGATTTTCAATCTCTCTAATCTTTTTCTTATCTGCATAATCTGTAGTTGCTATTATAGTTTTATCTCTAAATTTATCTGTTAAAACATTTGAGCTTAAAGGAATCCTAAGAGTGCTATCTACAACTATCCTTATTGGATTTTTTCCTATGTCTACTCTAGATGTTAATCTTGGATTATCTTCTATTACAGTTTCTACTCCAACCATTATCCCAGAAAGAACGCCTCTTGTTTTATGAACATGTTCTCTTGCTTTTTCCCCTGTTATCCATTTTGATTCCCCATCTCTTGTGCATATCTTTCCATCTAATGACATAGCACATTTTAAAACAACAAATGGCTTTTTTGTTTTTATATATTTCATAAAAACTTCATTAAGTTTTATACATTCTTTTCCTAAAACTCCAATGGTAACTTCAATACCTGCATCCCTTAACTTTTTTATTCCCCTTCCAGCAACTATAGGATTAGGATCTAAGCTTCCCACTACAACTCTTCTTATCTTTTTTTCTATAATCTTATCTGCACAAGGAGGAGTTTTTCCATAATGAGAGCATGGTTCTAAAGTTACATAGATAGTTCCTCCAACTACATCTTCTGTAGCATTTTTAAATGCATTTACCTCTGCATGAGTTCCTCCAAAAAATTCATGATATCCAATTCCAATTATTTTTTCATTCTTTACAATAACTGCACCTACCATAGGGTTAGGATTAACCTTGCCTCTTCCTTTTTTTGCATTTTCTAAGGCTAAGTTCATATAAAACTCATCCATCATAAACACTCCTATCTTAAATTTACTTTAACTATACTAGCATACTTAAAAGTTAATTCTTTTATCCTACTATAAATATAAAATTAAAACCAATATTGCTTTTATCTAATATCTTAGGTCTATATCTTAATTTTTATAATTAAAAAAGCCCTAAAGATTAATCTTTAGGGCTTAACTTACAATTTTTATTTCTTTAAGTTTATGTTTTTTAATAATATTTTGTATGGTTTTACATTCTTCAAATTATTTTATCTTATAAAACAATTGAGAGTCTTTTATAATATATCAACTTCACCTATATTTAATGTATACAATGATAATTATAAAATATAATTAAAAGCTCTGAAATAATACTATTTCAGAGCTACACATACAAAAATAAACATTACATTATAATAAACATAAAACTTAATAATGTTTCTAACTTTTCTTCTTTCATCCAGACTTTACTGTCGGCTTTGGAATCTAACCAAATCTGCCTAACTTAGGCTCGCGGGCTTTACCGCCGGTAGGGAATTACACCCTGCCCTGAAGATTCTTATTAAATTTTTATGCTTATATAATAACACAAAATATCTAATAAATAAAGTTAATTTTAAAATATTTTTCTAAACTTTCTTTTATCTATGAAATTTTTCCCTAATATCATATAATATATATTAAATGATATTAGGAGGAATTTATATGAAAATTTTCTATGGATCATATGGTTTTGATATTCTATCTATTTTCTTAATGTTATTAAGTTGTATACTAAGCTTTTTTAATATCACTAGTATCTTAGGATTTGCTATTTTAATCTTTGCAATATATAGAGCACTTTCTAAAAAAATATATAAAAGAATGGCTGAACTTAATAAATTTACCTCTATAGTTAACAATATATTATCTAAATTTAATAGAAAACTTCCAGACACCCTTCCAAGATTAAGTTTAAACAATATACCTGAGTTTTTTTATCAACTGAAGTATCAAATAAAATATAAAATAAATAACTTTAAAAAATACAAAATAGTAAAATGCCCTAAATGCAAACAAAAACTAAGATTACCTCGTGGAAAAGGTTCAATTATAGTTACTTGCAAATCTTGTTCTCATAAATTTAATATGCGAACTTAACTTTATATCACAATATTAAAAAATCAATTTTAACAATACATTACATTTTAAATATAATATAAATTCAAAACACATCTTTATTTTAGTACATTGTTGATTTTAGACAAGAGTAAAAGAATATCTTAATAGTTAGTATCTTATTATGTTTAAACTAAAATTATTATAAGATCTCTAATATTAAAATGTAGTAAACTATGAAAATAGTAGAAATTCTTTACTAAATTAAGTAATTCTTAAAACTCTCTAAAATCAACAATTATTCAAAAGAGAAATCAAATGTCTTTTTATAGATTTAAACATAAAAAATCCAACTGAAGTTTAAATTTTTCTCTCTCACCTACGATAAACTTTTATATTAGCGGCGCCTAAATTTCTTGGTATAATATCTCCATCTATTTCTTTATCATTTATAGTTATTTTATTTTCATCACTCTTAATTACTTGTATTTTATATTTTTCTTTTTCATTATTTATCTCTATTTCAAAGTCACCTAGTGACTCTAAAATACAAGGGTTTATTTTATATCCTTCATTTTTATAAACTTTAAAACCTAAAAGATTTTCAAGACCTACTTTGTACATCCAACCTGCAGTTCCAGTGTACCAACTCCATCCACCTCTTCCCTCATGAGGCTCCCTTACATAAACATCAGCTGCCATAACATAAGGCTCTAATTTATATTTCTCACACTTACTCTCTGTTGTTGTATGATTTATTGGATTTATCATATTAAAATATTTTAAAGCTTTATCTCCCATTCCAAGTTTAGCAAAGGCTAATATAACCCAAGTAGCTGCATGAGTATACTGCCCTCCATTTTCTCTAACTCCTGCAACATATCCTTTTATATATCCTGGTTCTTCTTTATCTGATTTCTCAAAAGGTGGTGATAGAAGCTTTATTACTTCTAGCTTTTCATCAACTAGATTATTTTCTACAGATTCCATAGCCTCTTTTGCTCTATTTATTTCTCCACCTTTAGATATTACAGACCAACTTTGAGCTAAAGAATCTATTTTACACTCATTATTTTCCTTTGAACCAAGGGGAGTTCCATTATCAAAATATGCCCTCCTATACCAGTTACCATCCCAAGCATTTTCCTCTAAATTCTTCCTTATAAAATCTTTCATTTTTAAATATTTTTCTTTATGCTCTTTATCTTTCATATAATCACATATGTTATCAAACCTTGAAAGTATCTCATAAATAAACCAGCCAAGCCAAACACTTTCACCTTTTCCTTCATTACCAACAGTACTCATTCCATCATTCCAATCTCCACTTCCCATAAGGGGAATATTGTGAACTCCAAACTTTAAGCTTTTCTCTATAGCTTTTATACAATGTTCATATATTGTACCTGTTTTTGATGACTGATTTACTATAGTGTATCTTTCATCTTCACCTGTTCTTAAAGGCTCATCTTCTAAATAAGGTGATGTTTCATTTAAAATACTATAGTCACCAGTAAATCCTATATACTCTGCTGTAACATAAGGAAGCCATAAAAGATCATCTGAAAATCTTGTTCTTATTCCACTATTTATTATAGGATGCCACCAATGCTGAACATCTCCCTCTATATACTGCCTTGATGCACTTCTTAAAATTTGTTCCTTAGTTATATCAGGATTTATAAGACCAATAGACATTGAGTCTTGAAGTTGATCTCTAAATCCATAGGCACCACCTGATTGATAAAAGGCTGTTCTTGCCATATATCTACAACTATAATTTTGATATAAAAGCCAACCATTTAACAAATAATCCATAGATTTATTAGAAGTCTTAACTTTTATACTTCCTAAGAAATCCCTCCAATAATTCTTAACTTCTTCTAGTGACTTATCTACATTATCTATATCTGAGTACTTATTTATTAAATCTTCTAAATTTTCTAGAGATTCTTCTTCTCCTAAAAGTACTGCAATTTCTTTTTTCTCTCCTTTTTTAAGCTTTATCTTGCTTTGAATAGCCAAACATGGATCTAATACACTTCCAAACTTTCCTTTAAGATTCTTATATCTTAGAGCTTTTGGCATTTTTAATCCTTTTTCAAAGCCTAAAAATTCACCTCTATCACAGGTAAAATTTAAATTATCTCCTCCTAATATAGTTCCATAAGCTTTTAACTTTCCAAAGTACTCTGAATATGGATTTTCTCCAAACACATAGTTCTTCTTATTGTAAGTTGTTATATATCTTTTAGTATTAAAATTTAAAACCCCTAAAACAAGTTGTGCATAGAAAAATACTGATATTTCTCTATCTTTATTTGATGTATTTTCTAAAATAACCTTTTGGATTTTAACTCTCTCATCTTTTGGACAAAACATTGTCATTTCAGCCTTAATTTCTAAGGCTTTATGATTAAAAACCGAATATCCAAATCCATGCCTTATTAAATACTCCCCACAGTCACGAACTGGCTCTGGAGTTATAGAAAAATACTTACCACTTTCATCATCTCTTATATAAAGGGCCTCACTTAAAGGATCTTTAATATAATCATTACTCCAAGGTGTTATCTTATTTTCTCTACTATTTTCACACCATGTATGACTTGAACCTGTCTCTGAAATATTAAAGCCAAAATTTTTATTAGATATTACATTTATCCAGGGAGCTGGAGTCTTTTTATAATTATCTAAATATATAACATAACTTGAATCTTTTTTATCAAATCCACCATAGCCATTAAAAAAATCTAGTTCATCAGTTATGTTATAAATTTTTTCATCCACTTTGTTTTTATCTACTATATTTTCTTCAAAATCAAAAGTTTCTTCCCTATTAATTTCTTCTATATCTTTTTCATCTTTTATTTTTGTTAGTATATTTCCTTTTTCTCTATCTATATAAAAAGATGCTATTCCAATTAAAAAGTTTTTTATTTCCTCTCCCATAGTTGATTTATTGTGAATAAATATTCCTCCTGGTTTATTTATTACATCCTCTGTATATAAAACATTTATACTATCTAATATCTCTTTTTGAAGTGGTTGCTCATAACTTACTTCTTCATTATTATAAATAATTAAATCAACCCTTAATCCCTTACTCTTCCAGTACTTGTGCATCTTAATCATAGCTCTTACAAGATTTATATCATCATCCTTTTCAATGTCTACCATAGCTATTTTTAAGTCACCTGATATTCCATAGGCCCATAAATCTCTTTGAAACTTACTTATATTTTTTATATATTCTTCTCTATCTTTTCTTCTACTATTTAAAAATAATATACTTGAAGCTAAGCTTTGATATATATTAGCTTGTTCTGAGCTTATTCCTAAATACTTAAGCTCAATTTGCATTGATTTATTGTACATACTAAAGGAACTTTCAAGCCTTCTAGTTTCACCATACTCACTGGCAAGTTTTATTGCCTCTTCTCTTGAAGAAGCTATTCCTGTAATAAAGTACACTTCCTTTTCACTTTTCTTTTCTAAATCTATATTTACCCTCATACTCATAATAGGGTCTAAAACTATGCCTAAAGTATTATCTAAATATATATTATCCTCTAAAGCCTTAGGGGAATCTAAATCTTTATTTCTTCCTATAAAATTTAGTCTAGATGTTTCATAAGTTACTTCTAATAAATCTCCTGTAATTAACTTATGAAATATAAATGGAACCTTGCCGTTTTTAACTCTAGACCTTCTCTTTCCTATTAAAACTTTATGAGTTTCATCATATTCTGTTTCTATAAAAAGATTTGAAAATCCAGGGTGAGCTGCATCACCCTCAAAGGTTGTTAATATTATCTCCATATAACTTGTTAACTGTAGCGTTTTATTAGTATCACTAATGTTTTTTAGTGTTACCTTTCTAATATCTAAATCATCCTCTGGAGATACAATAACTTCCATGGAACTTTCAATATCATTATAAAAGTTACTAAACTTCCCCTTATCTACAGAAAAACTTACTTCATAATTATTATTTTCAACTCTACATGGCTCATAAGTTGTACTCCAATATTTCTTAGATTCTAAATCCTTTAAGTAAAAGAATAATCCACTATTATCTAAAGTATTATCACCTTTCCATCTATATAAAAATTCATCATTCTTCTTGGAATAACCACTACCTGTTAAAGTTAGCATAGTTGAAAATCTTCCATTTGATAAAATTAAAGCCTCTTGATCTTCTCTTAAAACATCTTTATAAACTCTAGGAACTAGTTCTTTTGTGTGAAGTTTTCTCTCTTCTTCAATTTGCTCTACATCCCTTTCAAAAGTTATAATTTTAGGAACCTTTTCTTTTAAAATAATCTCTGTAGCCTTAACCTCTGGAATACTATGAAATATTCTTTGTATATTATTATCATTTAAAACATTATCTAAAGCTAAAAGAGACATTCCTAAATGATGAACCATATAACACCTTACACTTTTTCCTCTTCTCCCTACATCCTTTAAATTTTCTTCATCATTTTCTCCTTCAGAAACTATGTCATCACTTAATGTCTTATTTACTCTATTAGGAGTAAAATCTATGGCTTCTATAAACCCATATCTTCCCAAAGCATCATACTTTTCTAATAACTTTAGATTTTCTATAGAAGTATTTTTCGCCATAGGTAGTGCCATTATAGTTGAATATGGAGAAATAACAAGTTCATCTTCTAATCCTCTTTTAAGACCTATTCCTGGAACTCCAAAAGCTTTATATTGATAGTTTTCGCCTAAATCAAACTCATAAAATGCAGACTCTGATATTCCCCAAGGGACTCTTTTCTTTCTTCCAAATAAAACTTGTGATTTTATGACCGATTTATAAGTTAAATCTAAAAGTGTTCCTGAATAATTTTTCATTATAAGACTTGGCATAAAATACTCAAACATAGTTCCACTCCAAGAAACTAAGCTTTTTCCTCTAAAAGCATCTGTCATAGCTCTTCCAAGCCTAAACCAATGACTATAATCCACTTCATTCCTTCCTATTGTTAAAAATGAAGTTATTCTAGATTCAGAGGCTAGAAGATCATAATAGGATTCACTTAAAGAATTATCTTCTAAATTATATCCTATAGAAAAAAGTTCTCTATCTTTCTTATATAAACACTTAAAGTCCATTTCACCACAAATTTTATCTATATCTTTTATTATTTTATCTATTTTCTCATTTATCTCTTTTTCCGTAGTAGCTTTTTCTAAATAATATAGTTTAAGTGTTATTTCCTTTTCTAAACTTTTTAACCAATAAGACTTTTCCTTATCATCAATACCTTCTTTTTTATCTTTTATTTTCTTTAAAACATTTTTAAAAACATTTATATAATCATCTTCATTTAATAGACTGACCTTTAAATCAAAATCTTCTCCTATAATTGTATAAATATCTCCAATAGCTAAAACTTGCTCTTTTTTAAAGAAACTAGATTTTCTATATTGATTAATACCTTCTTTCACAATTAAAAGACAAGCTAATAAATTTCCACTATCAACAGTTGATACATATCTAGGATATAGTGCTTTACATGTTTTTGTATCATACCAATTTAAAAAATGACCATTATACTTTTCTAAAGAATTCATTGAATTTAAAATCTTTTCTATTCTAGATAATGCATCTTCAAAAACTATGTATCCTAAATCTAGTGCTACAATATTTGATATAATCCCCATTCCAATATTAGTTGGTGATGTTCTGTATGCTACCCCCTTAAAAGGTACTTCTTGATAGTTATCAGGAGCTAAGTAATTATTTTCTTCATTTATAAAGTCATCATAGTAAGCCCAAATCCTTCTACTTATCTGTCTTAAATATTTTTCTTCATCATGATTAAGATTAATCTTACTTTCTATAGTTTTTTTACTTATTTTACAGGCTATAAAAGGAGCTAAAATCCAAAGAATTGCTAGTATATAGGTTATAACAAATACTACTAATGAAGCCTTAAAGGCAATAATCATAAAAACTATTCCACAAACTGTTGAAAACCACATTTTCCTATAATGATATTCTACTGTGTCTTTTACTGATTTATCACCATCATCAGCAGTTTCCCATTCTAACATATGCTTTTTAGAAATAATTAATCTATAAAGGGTTTTCATTATTGCACAGGTCATTGTGTATCCTTGATAAGGCATAAAACTTATAATTAAAACTACTTGTTTAAAGCTTTTTATTGTTCCTATAAGTTTATTTTTAGGGGTAACAACAAAGTCTGTTATATTAAATAATAGTGGAGTCATTAGAGCCAAAAATAATATAAATATTAGCTCTATTCTAAAATCTAAGAAATATAAAATTACTCCAAAACCTAAAATAATAGTTGGTGCCATTAAACTCCTTCTTAAGTTGTCAAATATCTTCCATTTAGATAAATTAGATATTTTACTATTAAAAATCCATGTTGAAATTTGCCAATCTCCTCTTACCCATCTTTTAAGTCTTTTTATATTTCCTATGTATGTTGTAGGATAATTATCTATAAACTCACAATTAGTAACTAATGCACACCTTCCATAACATCCTTCTAGTAAATCATGACTTAAAACTCTATTATCTGGAATATTGTTATGGACAACATTGTAAAATACATTAATATCAATTATTCCTTTCCCTGTAAATATCCCCTCTGCAAAAAGGTCTTGATATGTATCTGAATAGGCTGTAGAGTATCCATCTACTCCACCCTCTCCTCCAAAAAGATTTGCAAATTTACTACTATTTGCACTTTCTAAAGATATAGACACCTTAGGTTGCATAATCCCATATCCTCTCTTAACTAATCCATTTTTTATAATTGCCTTATTAAGAGGGTGAATCATTGCCCCTATAAGTTTTTTTATTGTATTTCTTGGCACAAAAGTATCAGTGTCTAAGGTTATTATATATTTTGCATCTTTTAAATTTTCAATAGAAGTGCTTATTAAATTAAATGTATGATCATCATTTCCTTTTAAAAGATTTATAAATTCTACTATTTTCCCTCTTTTTCTTTCTCTGCCCATAAAAACTTCTTCCCTAGGGTTATAAATTCTTTTTCTATTTAAAAAGAAAAACTTACAATCTTTTTCTGATAAATATTTTTTATTTAAATTCTCTATATTTTTTAAAGCAAAACTGTTTAATTCATTATCTTCATCCCTTTTCTCTGTATTAGAGTCTTTAAAATCTGCAAGTATTGCAAAATAAGTATTATTAATCTTATTTGCTAAATATGTAATCTCCAACTTTTCTGTTAACTTTAAAATATCAGTCTTAGATGAAATAATAGTTGGAACTATTATTATAGTTTTATTTTCATTTTTTACTTCATCTATATATATTTTAGGAACATGCCTCATTTCAACCTTTTTACAAACATATCTATTTATAATAGAAACAATAATTTCACTTGATGGTATTAAAAGAATTATTCCTGCTAATAAATATTTATACATTTGAAAGACTTCACCTGAAAGATAAATTATAAATAAAACTATAAAATCAATAAGGAGAGTTCCAAATATGTTTATATTTAAAAACTTTGAATAAGAATATGTATTTTTAAGATTAAGCTTTAATTCTCTTCCAAGGTCTTTAACACCATCATCAACTAAATAATAACCAACATGTCTTTTATATTCACAGTCCATATTTTCATCTTTTTTAGTTAAATTGATTACCTTTGTTGCAATATCTATTTCATCTAAATGGTGTTTTTTAGCTATTTCTTCTATTTTATGACGATAATAATCCTTAGATTTAAAATCCATCTTTCCATAAACATTAATAGGATCTTGCATAAGTATTTTTTCTACCATTGATGTATTTTGAAAAAATCTTCTCCAATTAATACTGTCAATTTCCCTAAGAGACATTATTGATGTTCCCATTATTTCTTCTAAGGAACCTTCTAAAAAGCTAATATTATCTAATGTTTCTTTATTACTAAGACCATCTTTTATTATTTTATTTATTTCATCATTTGAAACTAAACTATCCTTAATAAGTCTATTTAATTCATTTATAAATATAATAGATTTATCTTTAATACTTTTTTCTAGGTAAGTTATTTTTTCTTTATCTATGTCTGATGATATTAAATCATAAGCTAGTTCTTTTCCTGCCTTTTTATCTTTCTGTATATTTCTTAATTTCTCTGTACATTCTGATAAACTTATTATTATGCTTGCTCTTAGCATCAAAGGAAACGCCCAAAGTTCCCCCATTGTTAATAATTCATTTTCTTTTTTTATAAATTCTATACAATCTACTTCAGTAATTTTCCCCCTATAACTTTTAACCATTTTCATTGCTAAATTAAAAACTCTAGGAGAAACTTTATTATCAGTATTTTCTATGATTAAATTATCAAAATATTGAGTAGGCATATTAAATTTAACAGCTCCATATTCTTTTTCAATAAGATAAATATTATCAAGAAGCCATTGACCAGAACCTATTATATCCTCTCCCTCATTAAGTAGCCTTTTTATATAGCTATGAGTATCCTTTATTTTAATTAAACTACATTTTAATTCTTTTAAAATATTTCTTCTACTAGATAATGAATTATTTTTACTCACGTCTTTTTCTCCTTTACTTTTCCTTAGAATAGTTTTTACCAAAATGAGAAAAATAATTACTAAATTTATGAATTTTTTAAATCATGTATTTAAATCTTAATTTACTTACATAAATTTCTTAAAATAATATTAAAATATTCTTTAATATTTTAATGTAAATATATCCATATCTTGACTCATTAATTTATTAAATATATAATTGCCTTGGTTCCATAATGGATTTAAGTTTAGTCTATACCCTTAAATAAAATAATATTTTTTTCAAAATAAATTGGTATTTTACCCATATTATTTAATAAATTTTATAAATAATAAACTTAAATTTTAAAAATATCTATTAATTTTGACTATAATTAATTTAGAAAGAGTGATATAAATGAGAAAATTACTACATATTTTTTGGGTATTTTTAAAAATATCTGCTACAACCCATGGTGGTGGCTATGCTATGATTGGAATAATGGAAAGAGAACTTGTAGAAAATGAAAAATTACTCTCAGATGAAGAATATATAGAAATTATAAGCATGTGCCAAGCATTTCCTGGTCCTATCGCAATTACCTCTTCTGCTTTTGTAGGCTATAAACTATATAAGCTCTCAGGTGCTATTTCTGCTCTTTTAGGGGTCTTATTACCATCTGCTATAGTAATTCTTATAATATCCTCCCTACTTGTTGAATATCATACAAACCCTTATGTTGAAGCTGCTATAAGTGGAATAGATGCTGTTGTACCAATGCTTATACTTCTTGCCGTTATTAAATTTGGTGCAAAACTTAAGAAAAATGCTCATAACATAATACTTGCTATTATAGCTATCATAGCCTTAGAATTTTTCAATTTAAATCCAGCTATATTAATAGTTGCTTACGCAATTTATGGATTAATTGTTTTTAGGTTTCTATATAAAGAAAAATAATTTATATTAAAAATTTCTTATAATTTGTTTTATAAGAAATTTTTATTTTATATAATATAAATTAAGTTTTATTTAATAAGTACTATATTGAAATATCCTTTAATTTTTTAATAATTGTATCCTTAAATAAAAGCAAAAATATTTAAGATTAGATAGGAGAGGTTATGAATTTTTACAGTGTTAAAATGAGATCTTCAAAAATAATTAACGGTAAAAAAACTCATATTTCTGGTGCTGAAAATATAGTGAAAGAAGATGTTCTAGAAGAAATATCAAAATCCTTAATTAAACGTGCTCTAAATCATGACAAAGGAAAATCTGAATCCATTAATATAAAAATTGAAAAAATACACCAAGATGAATTAACATATATAGAACCTCTTAAAGTTCAAAGTATTGAAGTTAAAGATAGGGTTGAAGGACTTAAAGCTTGTAATAAACTTTTAACTCTTATAGGAATTAATGAAGAAAAAGCAAAGTTTATAATTGATATGTTAACTGAAATAAAAGATATGCGAGGAGCCATTTTACTTGATGTAAATACCCTTAAGAGGTTAGAGCCTGATAAAGAAAGAGGTCTTCGTGCAACCTTTATGGATTTAGAATATTCAACCTTTAGTGAGTCTATAAAACACACTAAAAAAAGCACTCATTTTATAGAAGCTTTAGTTTTAGCAAGTAAGGTTATAAGCTGCCCTTACATACTAGGAGAAATCTGTTATTCTGATGACCCTAATTATACAGCAGGCTATATTGCCTCTAAAAAGTTTGGTTATGTAAGGTTTACCCACATGAAAGATCTTGGAAATCCTTTTGGTGGAAGAATATTTTTATATGATTCTAAAAAGGAAAATATTAATGATTGTATAGATTATATAGAAAATAAAAAGATTATTGTAAAAGAAAATATAATAAAGAATTCTCCTTTAACATATAAGGAATTTATGGACAAGGGATTATAGAAAGGAGTAGAGGAAAAAATTTAATGCTATTTTAATTATTTCCTTACTAAAGACTATGAATGATATAAAAAATAAATTATTAAAAATAAAAGAAAATAATCTTTATAGAGAAATAAACTATTTAAAATCACCTCAGAATAAAAACATAAAAATAGATGATTTAGACTTTCTCTTAATGTCATCTAACAACTATTTAGCTCTTTCTAATAACGAAAAATTAAAAGAAAGTGCTATAAATGCTATAAAAAAATATGGTGTTGGAAGTGGCGGTTCTAGACTAACTACTGGAAGTTATGATTTACATAAAGAACTTGAAAATTATATAAGCAAGTTTTTTAATAGAGAATCTTCCTTAGTTTTTAACAGTGGATACGCTGCTAATGTTGGAACAATCTCCGCTATTTGTGATGAAAGCTATACAATTTTTAGTGATGAACTTAATCATGCAAGTATAATTGATGGCTGTAGATTATCAAAAGGAAAAACTGTAATTTTTAAACACAATGATATAGATGATTTATATGAAAAAATAAAACTCCATAAACCTAAAAATGGGCTTATAGTAACTGATGGAGTTTTTAGTATGGATGGTGATATCTGTCCACTAGATAAAATAACCACTATCGCTAAAGAGTTTAACCTTTTAACAATGGTAGATGATGCCCATGGCCTTGGGGTAATAGGTAAAACAGGTCATGGTATTTTAGAATATTTTAGTTTAAATGAAGAGGTGGATATTTACTTAGGAACTCTTAGCAAAGCTATTGGTAGTGAAGGTGGTTTTGTTTGCGGAAAAAAAGAACTTATTGAATTTTTAAAAAATAAAGCACGTTCTTTTATATTTTCAACATCCCTTCCTGTATCATCAATTGCTTCATCATTAACTGCTTTTAAAATATTAAACCATGATAAAGAAGAATTTAATAGCATAGATAACGTTAAATCATGTAATACCAACAATAATAATTTTGTTAAAAAACTTCAAGAAAATATAATATATTTTAAAAAGTCCTTATTAGACATAAAAATAAAAACAAATAGTGAAAGCGCTATAATCCCTGTATTTATAGGAGATGAAGTCTTAGCCTTAAAATATAGTAAGTATATGTTTGATAAAGGAATCTTTGTTCCTGCTATAAGATACCCTACTGTTCCTAAAGGAAAGGCTATCCTTAGATTTTGCCTAATGTCATCCCACACTAAAAAAGATTTAGATTTTGTAGTTAACGCATTAAATGAATCTATAAAACACTATAAATAATTAGTTTAGGCTATGTTTTACTAACTAAAACATAGCCTAAATTTAAACTACTCTATAAAAAGTTATTTCAGGACCACATTCTGCCTGTTTAACTTCACCTATAAAACTGTCTGTATTTAACCACCAATACTCCTTTGAATTTGTAACAAATTTAGGATAAGTTTTAAAATATTTAACTCCATATTTATAATGAATTACTCCGTTATTTTCAATAAATAATCTATCTTTATTATCAAATTCTATCATATAACGAGCAGAAATTCTTGCTACTCCATTTGAATCTATATGTTGAGTATCTACCCCACCCGGAAGTATCTTTCCATTAAAATACTTACCTGTTACATATCCATCAAAAGGAATCATAACTTGTTTTTCTCCCTCATATTCTAGTTCTATGCGTTCTTCTCTTCTTACTTTTACATAAATGGTCATTATTTTTTCTAGTTTCACATTATCATTTTCCATAAAAATTCCCCTTTGTGTGCAAAATATCACTTTGTAGTGTCTGTATTAAATATTAATTTATCACACATATAACTCTTATAGTACATATACCCTTATAAAAAACTATTTTTCACAATTTCTATTTCTATATTCATCTAAACTTTCTTTAGCTGTTTCAACCATAAAATCTATTTCCTCTTCTGTTATTATATAAGGAGGGTTAAAATACAAAACATCTCCTAAAGGTCTTAAAATCAATCCCTTTTCTAAAGCTATTTTATATATTTCAAATCCTACTCTCTTTTTCCAGTCAAAAGCTTTTTTACTTTCTTTATCCTCAACAAGTTCAATGGCTACTATAAGTCCCATTTGCCTAATATCCCCAACCCATTTATCATCTTTAAATGTTTCAACAACCTTTTTTTCTAAATATTTAGCTTTTTCTTTATTTTTTTCTAGAATATTTTCTTCTTCAAATATTTTTATACTTTCAACTGCAATAGCACAAGCCATAGCATTTCCTGAATATGTATGGCTATGGAAAAATCCATTCATCTTTTCATAATCACCGTAAAAACAATTATAAATATCATTAGTTGCCATAACAACAGCAATGGGCATGTATCCAGCTGATAATCCCTTAGATAAACACATTAAATCTGGTGAAATATTAGCCTTTTCAC
>JAUNBX010000005.1:29872-57423 GCA_030526875.1 Clostridium perfringens
GCTGATAATCCCTTAGATAAACACATTAAATCTGGTGAAATATTAGCCTTTTCACAAGCAAACATAGTTCCTGTTCTTCCAAATCCTACTGCAATTTCATCTAAAATCAGATGCATATTATATTTATCACATATTTCCCTAAGCTTTCTTAAATACAAAGGAGAATACATTTTCATTCCTGCTGACCCTTGAATTAAAGGTTCTACAATTATTGCACAAATCTCTTCATGGTTTTCTTTAATTAGATTCTCCATGTGACAAAAACATTCTGCACTACAGTTCTCCCTCTTTTTATTAAACTCGCATCTATAACAATCAGGTGACTTTGCTTTTAAAGCTTCATTTAAAAGAGGCTTATATGTTTTAGTAAAAATATCTAAATCTCCTACCGATAAAGCTCCTATTGTTTCACCATGATAGCCATCTTTTATTGTTGCAAATTTAGTTTTCTTTTTAAAACCCTTTTGCTGATAATATTGAAAACTCATTTTAAGTGCAACTTCTACAGATGATGATCCATTATCTGTAAAAAATACTTTTTCTAAACCCTCTGGTGTTATTTTTGCTAACTTTTCTGAAAGCTCAATAGCCGGTATATTTGAAAAGTTAGCCATTATAACATGTTCTATTTTATTTATCTGATTAATTATTGCCTCATTTATTCTTTTATTACTATGTCCAAAAAGGTTTGTCCACCATGATGAAATACAATCTAAATATTTCTTTCCATCTACATCAAAAAGATAAATTCCTTCTCCTCTTTCAATAACCATTGGAGGCAAATTTTCATAATCCTTCATTTGAGAACATGGATGCCAAAGATGTTTTAAATCTCTTTTTTGATAGTCATTTAATCTCTCCAACCTTATATCTCCTTCATTAATCCTGTTAATTTTTCAATATTAAATGTATTAAAGTAACTTTTTAAACTTTCTATATTCTCTTCTTCCGTTCCTTTAAAATCATTAACAACACCTAGAATGTCCTTACCTGTTAACTCTTTTATCATCTCTATATTATCTCTGTGGCACATATCATTTTCATCATACATATTAACAATTATGCCTTTCACTTTAATTCCTATAAATTCTAAATATTTAACAGTTAAAACAGTATGATTAATAGTTCCTAAAGTAGCTTTAGTAACTAAAATCACATCCATACTCAGTTCCTTTATTAAATCCTCTAACAAAAGCTTAGAACTATCCCATCTTAAAGGACAAACTATTCCTCCACTTCCCTCTGCAACTATATAATCATATTTATTTTTTAATATTTCATAATTTTTCTTTATAATATCAATTTCTATTGGTTTTTTATTTAATCTTGCTGCAAGATGTGGTGATACAGCTTCTTCATATATGTATGGAGTTAAAAGTTCATAATTTTCATCTAAATTACTAATACTACAAACAAACTCAGTATCCCCTGGAATTAAAGTTTCATCTATATTTTTTGCTCCACTTAAAGCACCTTTAAAATATGTAGCATTTAATTTATTTTTTCTTAAGGCATAAATAAGTCCACCTGTTATAAATGTTTTACCTGCATCAGTATCTGTTGCAACTATAAAAATACCCTTAGTCATAATTAGCCTCCTATAATATATTTCTAATTTTTTATTGAAATATTTATTGTACTTATAATAATTATTTAAAACAACGTCAGACCATTTTTGAATTCACTTTATTTTCTACCACCCTTATTATATCAATATTACAAGCTAATATTTTAGTTTTTCTATGCTTAAATATAGTTTTTATTTTAAATGTTATTAATATATTATATAAACTATTTTGATATGTAAACATTTATACGCCTTGACTTAACAATTTGTTAATAATATAATTAACTTGAATCCAAAATGGATTTAAGTTTAGTGTAGTTAATTTATTAAAATAACTAAGGAGGTGGCAAATATGTGTGAATTAAATAGCTTAAGTAAAAAAGAAAAGGAAATCTATAAATCCATTATCATATCTCATCAAAAACTAAAAAAAGATTTAATGGATGAGCTTAATATGCCTAAAACAACTGCAAATAGAATTTTACAATCTTTAATAAACAAAGGACTCATAAAAGAACTTGGAATAGATAAATCAACTGGGGGTAGACCTCCTATTATTTATGGCGGAAATAAAGATAGTTTTTATATAATTGGATTAGATTTAGCTAGAAGTTATTCAGAAACAGTTATCTTAAACAGCTCCCTAGAAATTGTGTTTAAAGAAAGAATTGTTATGGATGAAGAATCTACTCCTGAATCAACAATTGATTATTTAGCCCCTAGAATTAAAGAGGCTTTAAATAAATTAAATATTGAAGATGAAAAAATATTAGGTATTGGTATTGGTGCAGTTGGCCCAGTAGATATTAAAACAGGAATACTTGGAAATGTTACAAACTTTAAAAATAAGTCTTGGAGTGGTGCAAATATAAAAGCTATAATATCAAAACATTTTTCCTATGAACTTTTAATAGGAAATGGTACCAATATGGCTGCCCTAGGCGAGTTTTATTTTAATTATAACCCTTTAATACAAAAAGTTGTTTACTTAAATCTTGGTCTTGGAATCAGATATGGCTTAGTTGTTAATGGAAAAATAATTAAAAATCCTAATAGCAAGGAAGATGCTTTTGGGCATATGACAATTAAATATGATGGTGATATTTGCCCCTGTGGAAATAAAGGCTGCCTTGAACTATATGGAACTATTGGCGGTATAGAAAATCTATATAGAAAATATTCTGGTAAAACCTCCTGCTTAAATTCAATAATTAGAAATGTTTTAAGTGACCTTAAATATAATGAGACAAAATTAGATGATTTTAACTATATAAAATATCTTAGCAATTATTTTTCTGAAACAAATAACTACTATTTTAAGGCACTAAATGATGGAATTCATATTTTGGCCCTAGGATTAAATAATTTCTCTAATTTAATAAATGCAGATAGAATTGTTATAAACGGACCTTTAATCCAAAAGGATATACTGATTTATAAACTCCTTCTTTATCATTTAAAAACCTTAAACAATAATGATAATGCAATAGATAAAATATATACTACTGAAGGATATTTTAAATCTAATATAATTTCAACAGGAGCTGCCTTTACCTTATTACTTAATAAGCTTGAGTTATAAAATACCACTAAATTTATAAACCTTTAGTGGTTTATATTAATTTATTAACTGAACTTAAAACCATAAAAATAGAATATTAAGGAAAGAGTGATATACATATGAGAAAATATTTACACCTTTTTTGGACATATTTAAAAATCTCTGCTACTACCCACGGTGGAGGATATGCCATGGTTGGAATAATGGAAAGAGAACTTGTGGATACTCAAAAAATGATGTCTGGTGAAGACTATATGGAAACTATAGGTATTTGCCAAACATTCCCTGGTCCATTAGCTGTAACATCTTCAGCTTTCATAGGTTACAGATTGGGAGGTATTGGCGGTGCTATTGCTTGCCTTTTAGGAGTTTTATTACCTTCCTTTGTTATAATTTTTATAATTTCTACTATACTATTAACATTTGATCAAAATCCTTATGTTAAGGCTGCCATAACAGGTATTGATGGAGTTGTTCCTATGCTTATTTTACTTGCAGTTGTTAAATTTGCTGCAAAACTTAAGAAAAATGTTCACAATATTGTAGTAGCAATTATTGCTCTTATAGCTTTAGAAATATTTAATGTAAACCCCGCTGTAGTAATAATAGCATCAGCAATTTACGGTTTATTCGTATTTAGATTTTTATTTAGAGATAAGGGGGATACAAAATAATGATATTACTTCAATTATTCTTAGTCTTTTTAGCAGTTGGAACATTAGCTTTTGGTGGAGGCTACGCAATGCTTCCATTTATAAAAAGTCTCTTAGTAAATAATATGCATTGGATAACAGCTGCTCAATTTACAAGCTACATAGGTATATGTCAAATAGCTCCAGGACCTGTTTCAGTTAATCTTACATATTTTGTTGGCTTCAAACTAGCAGGAGTTCCAGGTGGTATATTTGCTATGATTGGTCTTTGTACCACACCATTTATCTTAGTATCAATCGCATTCAAAGCATTCTCTAAATTTAGAGATTCTGTTATTTGGAATGCCTGTCTAAAAGGTATGAAACCTGCATTAATAGCATTACTTTTAAGTGCTTTAGTTATGGTTTGTAAGACAGCATATATTGGAAAAACATTCACTGGAGAATGGCATGAAATTGTAATTACAGTAATCTCAGGAATACTGTTATTTTCCAAAAAAGTTCATCCAATTTTTATAATCCTTTTAGCTGCAGTACTTGGAATAGTATTTACCTTTGTCCCCTTCTTTAATTAGGTTACTCTAATTGATGTAGGATAAAATTTAAAAGAGGGCTTATATTAAATGATATAAGCCCTCTTTTTAAATTAGTAATTTTCAACATTTACCGATATAACTCCACCTAGTTCCTCAATTTCATTAACCATATCCATAACTCTTAGATTGGTTTTACATCTAAATTTTGAACTTATGTGGTATATATTTATTTCATCTAAGCTTTCCTTTTCAATCTTATAACTTAGAATATAATTTGAATTTTTATTTAAGATATCCATTATTTCATTCTTAGGCTTAGAATGAACCTTAATATTCATTTCAACTACCTTATGAGAATTTAATTTAAATATTCTTTGGAAAAATTCAAGTCCAACTAAAACAGCAACTGTTCCTAAGATTGCTATAAGATAAAGTCCTGAGCCTGCTGCAAGCCCTATTGCTGCAACAACCCATATACCTGCTGCTGTAGTTAAACCTCTTACCATTTTCTTTTCTATTATTATAGTTCCTGCGCCTAGAAAACCTATCCCACTTACAACCTGAGCTGCAATTCTGCTTGGGTCTAAGGAAATATTATTATATCTTATAACATCTGCAAATCCGTATTGAGATACAATCATTATAAGAGCGCTACCAACCCCAACTAGAAAATGAGTTCTAAGTCCTGCTTCCTTTGAACGAAGCTCTCTTTCAAGACCAATGGCTCCTGCCAAAATTCCTGCTAAAAAAATTCTAAGTATTATGTCATGAATACTATAAGTAGGTACTGCATTCATTAGTCCTCCCCCTTTCAATAATAACAAGTATGTATACGATTGTATAATTATATTAGAGCACTATAAAGGATAAAACCTCTATAAATTAGGCCTTATTTTATCATATTATTTAACTTAAATAAATAATAAAGCGAAAATTAATTAAATAATTTTTTAGAACTCTTATTTACTTTAATAATATAAAAATTAAAGTTCAATATCAAAAAAAATATAGAAATAATTTATAAAACTTAAACCATTTTACTAGGGATTTTTTTGCATTCCTCCTCCTCTTTAATGCTATTTATACTTAAAATAAGTAGTCTATTTTACTAAATATTATATTCATCCTTTTAAGCGATATATTCCAAAATCAATTATTTTTAACTACATCCGTTTTAAAAATAAATAATATAAAAGCCCTCCCCTAAAATTACTAAATAAACTTAGAGAAAGGCTTTTTAGAATTAAACTATATCCTAGCTTTTAATTATTTTTACAATGATCTAAAGCAACAAGGATTTAATAATTATTTCATAAGTTTGCAAATGTTATTTGTAAACTCAACAGGGTCTTCTATAGCTAATCCTTCAATAAGAAGTGCTTCATTATATAGAAGGTTTGTGTATAAATTAAATTTTTCCTTATCATTTTCATAAGCATCTTTTACCGCTTTAAATACATTATGATTTGTGTTAATTTCCAAGACTTTTTCAGCTTTTACACCTTCATTATTAGGCATAGTACTTAAAATCTTTTCCATTTCAATTGTTACTTCACCTTGTGCTGATAAGCAAACTGGATGATTCTTTAATATTTTTGATGCCTTAACTGCTTTAACTCTATTTGATAAAGTTTCCCTCATAGCATCTAGTATACTTCCATTTTCTTTAGTTTCCTCTTCTGATAATTCTTTCTTATCTTCAGGTTCAATTCCTAAATCTCCACTAGATACTGATTTAAATTCTTTATCTTTATAGGACATTAACATCTTTATAGCAAATTCATCAACATCTTCTTTAAAGTATAAAATTTCATATCCTTTATCTAATAAAAGTTCTGTTTGTGGAAGTTTCTCTATCCTATCTATTGATCCACCAACTGCATAGTAAATATACTTTTGATCTTCTGCCATTCTTTCTAAATATTCATCTAAAGTTACTAATTTCTTTTCTTTTGAGGAATAGAACATTAATAAATCTTCTAAAACATCTTTATTTGCACCAAATTCACTATATATTCCGTATTTTAATTGTCTGCCAAAAGAATTATAGAATTTCTCATATTTTTCTCTATTGTTCTTTAACATATTTTTTAATTCATTTTTTATTTTAGTTTTAATATTTTTAGCAATAAGTCTTAATTGTCTATCATGTTGAAGAATTTCTCTTGATATATTAAGTGATAAATCTTCTGAATCAACAACACCTTTTACAAATCCAAAATAATCTGGAAGAAGATCTCCACACTTATTCATTATTAAAACGCCATTTGAATATAACTCTAATCCCTTTGCATATTCCTTAGAATAGAAATCATATGGAGCGCTTTCAGGTATAAATAATATTGCATTATAGCTTACAGCTCCATCAACACTTATATGAAGATGACTAAGTGGAGTATCAAAACCATAGTGCTTTTCTAAGTAGAAATTATTATAATCTTCATCTTTAAGTTGATTTTTATTCTTCTTCCATAGAGGAACCATGCTGTTTACTGTTTCTACTTCCTTATATTCCTCATACTCATTTTCACTGCCTTCTTTAACCTTGCTCTTAGTTAACTCCATTTTAATTGGATATCTTATAAAATCTGAGTATTTTTTAATAAGAGATTGTATATTATATTCATCTAAATATTTATCAAAATTTTCATCATCTTTATTTTCTTTTATTTTTAATGTTATCTCAGTTCCAACTGTTTCTTTGGTTGCTTTTTCAATAGTATAACCATCAGCACCTTCTGATTCCCATTTATAAGCATCATCACTATTTAACGCTTTACTTATAACAGTGACCTTATCAGATACTAAAAATGCTGAATAAAATCCAACACCAAACTGACCAATTATTCCATGTTCATCATCTAATTCATTTTCCTTTTTAAACTTTAATGAACCACTTTGTGCAATAACACCTAAATTATTCTCAAGGTCATCTGCAGTCATACCAATACCAGTATCACATATTTTTAAACTTCTATTTTCTTTATCTATACTTATGTTTATAAAATAATTATCTTTATTAAAGTTTATTGATTCATCAGTTAATGCTTTATAATAAATTTTATCTATAGCATCACTTGAATTTGAAATAAGCTCTCTTAAAAATATATCTCTATTTGTGTAAATAGAGTGAATCATAAGGTCTAACATTCTTTTAGATTCTGATTTGAATTGTTTCTTTTCCAAAATAATCTCCCCTTTATAACATATTACATATGTTTTACTATTAGCACTCAAACTCATAGAGTGCTAACCTACTTTTTATATATCATATTTTATTTTTTCTGTCAATACTAGTAAATTAATTTGTATATTTTATACCCTTCAATAACATTTTATAAATATTCTTCAATGTAAGTATATCTTACTATTTAATTAAGTTTTTTCTATAAATCCTTGGACTTATTCCATTTATTTTCTTAAATATTTTTGAAAATCCTAAAGGATCCCTATATCCTACAGACCTTGCTATATCACTTATAGATAGCTTTTCGTCTTTTAGCAAAATATAAGCTTTTTCCATTCTATATTTTAGCAAAAATTCTTGAGGTGAGATATTTAAACTTTTTTTGAATATAGTGAAAAAATAACTTCTATTTATCCCTATAAAGTTTGCTATATCTACAACTTTAATATCATCTATATAATTATGCTCTATATATTCTATTGCTTTTTTTATATATATATCTGTTTGATTTTCTACAATAGACCTTTCATAAGCAGCATTTTCAACTAATTCAGATAAAAATAAATATAATAGACCCTCTGTCTTAAGCTTATTTTGATAACTTATATTTTTTAACTTTAACATTTCATCAATATATGACTTTAAAATATCACTGTCTTTACTATATTCAAATATTAGCTTATCTTCATTTAAATTTGCATTATTTAAATATTTTTCAGCCTTTAATCCATTAAAACCAATCCATATATACGACCAAGGATTTTTCTCACTTGCTTCATAATATGTTAATGTATTTGGACAAATTAAAAATCCTTGATTTTTCTTTAAATTATATCGTTTTCCATTCACTAAATAATATCCTTCACCCTCTAAAACATAATGTATTAAATAATGATCTCTAACCGCTGGTCCAAAACTATGTTTAGGAGTACAATTTTCAGTTCCACATTGGCATAAAAATAAATCTAATTGCTCTTCATTCTTTCGCTCTAGATATTTAAAGTAATCATTTTCAGAATATTTTATAGCACTCATAAAAAACACTCCAATCTCAATGAATTTTATCCTATTTTTTAGTAAAATTTTATATATAACATTTTAACATAAATATATAACATATAGATATTTAATTTTGCAATCCATTAATATATAATTAAAAATATATTCTAATATTATGAATTTTTTTGTATTTAAGCTATATATTTCTTTATATTTTAGTAAAATATAAACCTTATATATCTTAGATATTATCTTATAAAACATTATTTTTTTATGCTATGAATAAATAAAATCAGTAAAATGGATTTAATCTAAGGGGGAAATTAGTTATGGCAATAAACTTTAATGAAAGTAAACAATTATTTCATCTATCATCAAATAAAACAAGTTACATTATACAAATTTTAGAAACTAGACACTTAGCTAGCCTGTACTGGGGAAAAAAATTAAATTCTGATAATATTGAATACGTTTTTAGAACTAGAGATTTTGGAAGTTTTTTAACTAATACTGATAATATAGATGGATTCATGATAGAGTCTACAAGTTTGGAATATCCAAGTTTTGGTGCAACTGATCTTAGATGTCCTGCTGTTGAATTTCAATTTGAAGATGGTACAAGCGCAACAGATTTGAGATATAAATGCCATAATATATTCAAAGGAAAAAATAAACTTCAAGGACTTCCTGCAACATATATTGAAAATGAATCTGAGGCTGAAACCCTTGAAATAACTCTTGTTGATTCTTTAAAAAATATTGAAGTTGTTTTATCCTACAGTGTTTTTGAAGAATTTAATGCAATAACTAGAAGCGTTAAAGTTAAAAATTTAAGTGAAGAGAATATTAATATAGAGAGAGTTTTAAGTACAAACTTTGATTTTAAAGACAGTAACTTTGACCTTATTCAACTATCTGGTGCTTGGGCAAGAGAAAGAGATTTTGTACGTAATCCTTTAAGACGTGGAAGTCAAAGTATTGAAAGTAGACGTGGTGCAAGTAGCCATGCCCAAAACCCTTTTATAGCTTTAGCAAGACCAGATGCAAATGAAAATACTGGTGATGTTTATGGCTTTAGTCTTGTTTACAGTGGAAACTTTTTAGCTAATGTTGAAGTTGATATGTATGAAAATGCAAGAGCTCAAATAGGAATTAACCCTTTTGATTTTAAATGGCTTTTAGAAAGTGGTGAGGAATTTCAATCTCCTGAAGCTGTAATGGTTTATTCTTCAGAAGGCCTTACAGGAATGTCTCATATTTATCATAACCTTTATGGTAAAAGACTTTGCAGAGGAAAACATAGAGATGAGATACGACCTATACTTATAAATAATTGGGAAGCTACTTACTTTGATTTTAATGATGAAAAAATTGAAGCAATAGCAAAAGATGCTGCATCTTTAGGAGTTGAATTATTTGTTTTAGATGATGGTTGGTTTGGAGAAAGAAACAGCGATAAAAGTTCTTTAGGTGACTGGTTTGTTAATGAAGAAAAATTAAATGGTGGTCTTAACAAACTAGCTAACAAAATAAATGATATGGGAATGAAGTTTGGTTTATGGTTTGAACCTGAAATGGTGTCTCCTATAAGTAAATTATATGAAAAACATCCTGATTGGTGCATCCATATAGATGGAAGAACAAGGTCAACTGCTAGAAATCAGCTTATTTTAGACCTTGGAAGAAGTGATGTTAGAGAATATATAATCGAAACTGTTAGTAATGTTTTAAAAAGTGCTAATATCGAATATGTAAAATGGGATATGAATAGAAACATGAGCGAAGTTGCTTCAACTGTTTTATCTGCTAACAGACAAAGAGAAACTTATCATAGATATATGCTAGGTCTTTATGAAGTTTTAGAAGAAATAACAAGTAGATTCCCTAACATTTTATTTGAAAGCTGCTCAGGTGGTGGTGGAAGATTTGATGCTGGAATGCTTTATTATATGCCACAAGTTTGGACAAGCGATGATACAGATGCTATAGAAAGACTTAAAATTCAACATGGTACATCTATGGTTTATCCAAATGTAACAATGGGATGCCACGTGTCAGCAGTTCCAAACCATCAAGCTCATAGAATAACTCCTCTAAAAACAAGAGGGTCTGTAGCTATGTCAGGAAATTTTGGTTATGAACTTGATATAACTAAGCTATCTAATGAAGAAAAAGAAATTATGAAAGAGCAAATAAATTTCTATAAAGAAGTTAGAAACACAATTCAATTTGGCGACCTTTATAGACTTGCTAATCCATTTGAAGATAATGATGTATCTTGGATGTACGTGTCTAAAGATAAAAAAGAAGTTGTTGTGACTTTAATTAGACAATGCGCAACAGTAAATAGAGGATTTACTAACTTAAAACTAAAGGGGTTAGATAAAGATTCATCCTATGAAATTATTGGAGAAGATTTAACTTTAGGTGGAGATATTCTTATGAATCTAGGACTTAATGTTCCTATTTTTGAAGGAGATTTTGCTTCAAAAACATGGAGATTAATTAAAAAAGATTAATTTTGAACTAACTATACAATATACTTACTCTAAGTATATCATTAATATTAATTTATAATATTGGATAAAGAAAATTAGGGATTATTTTCTAGTTTGATTCTTTATCCAATATTTTTTTATTTTTCACTATAATAAATTATTGTTCATAATTTATTAATTAAATATTAAATAAATATTAATACTTTTATTCCATATATTCCTATTTATTTATTGTAATACGCTACCATTAATGTTAAACTTAAATAAGTAATATTGATAATGATTTTCATTAGCTTATAACATATAAGTTATAAAAGAGGGGGAAAACTTATGTCTTTAGATGAATTAAAATGTGGTGAATACGCTGAAATAGTAGAATTACATGGGAATGAAAAACTTTGTAAAAGACTAACTTCATTAGGTTTTATTAAAGGTGCCACATTAATGTTAAAAAGAAAAGTATTATTTGGTGAAACTTTAATAATAAATATAAGAGGATTTGATATAGCTTTAAGAAAAAGTGATATCAAAGGAATAATATTGAAATAAAATTTACTATCTATAGGAGGACTTGATTAATGAAAACAATCGCTTTGATTGGAAATCCTAATGTAGGTAAAACTACTTTGTTTAACGCTCTCACTGGCTCTAAGCAAAAGGTTGGTAACTGGGCTGGAGTTACAGTTGACAAAAAAGAAGCTTTTTTTGAAGATTCAAAAATTGTAGATTTGCCTGGGATTTATGCAATGGATACATTCTCTAATGAAGAAAAAGTATCTAAATACTTTTTAGAAAATGAAAAAGTTGACCTTATTTTAAATATAGTCGATGCTTCTAATATTCAAAGAAATCTATATTTAACAATGCAACTTAAACAATTTAATAAACCAATTGTTCTTTTAGTAAATATGATAGATGTTGCTGAAAAGAAAAATATATTTTTAGACTTTGACTCTCTTGAAAAACAGTTTAAGGTAAAAGTTATACCAATATCAGCAGCTAAACGTAAAGGCCTAGACATTATAAGGGACTTTGTAAGAAACACAAATGATTTTTCTAACTACATAGATAAATCTACTTATGACTTTAAAAATGAAAATGAAACTTATAAATTTATAGATACTAATCTTAAATCTAGCTATAAGAAAAATGATAGTAAGATTTCTTTAACTGATAGAATAGATAACATAGTTTTAAACCCTTGGTTATCTTACCCACTGTTCTTTGCTATAGTAGTTTTAATATTTTTATTTACTTTCGCTTGGGTTGGACAACCACTATCAGATGCTTTAACAAATTTTTTAACAATTTCTGTTCCAAATTATCTAACTAGCACTATACTTGCAAATGCTTCTCCATGGTTTAACTCATTAGTTGTAGATGGAATAATCGGTGGTGTTGGATCAATCATAGGATTTTTACCACTTATCGTTTCTTTATATTTTTGTATCTTCCTGTTAGAAGAAAGTGGATACATGGCAAGAGTTGCATTTTTAATGGACGGAGTAATGAAGAAAATGGGGCTTTCAGGTAAAGCATTTATTACAATGATGCTTGGATTTGGATGTTCAGTTCCTGCTATAGGTTCTGCAAGAACATTAGAAAGTGAAAAAGATAGAAAACTTGCTGGACTTTTAGCACCATTAATGTCTTGTAATGCTAAACTTCCTATTTATGCTTTATTTGTATCTGTATTTTTTAGAGGTCATGAAGCTTTGGCTATGTCTTCAATATATATACTTGGTATAGTCATTGCATTTATATTTGGAACTTTATTTTCAAAAACAGTATTTAAAAAAGATGCTGAACCTTTTGTTGTTGAACTTCCAGAATATAAAATTCCAACAGCTGTATCTATGATAAAGCAAGTTTGGAGTAAAACTAAAGGTTTCTTAGTAAAAGCAGGAACAATAATTTTTGCAATGAGCGTACTTATATGGTTTTTACAAAGCTTTAATATTCATGGATTTACTAGTAACATAGATAGTAGTTTCTTAAGATATATAGGAGATATCTTTACTCCTTTCTTTGCACCATTAGGCTTTGGAAACTGGCAAGCTTCCGTTTCATTATTAACAGGCTTAATGGCAAAAGAAACTGTTTTATCAACAATGCAAGTAATTTATCCTGGAGAACTTCATACAATACTTCCAGCATACTTTACTACTCTATCAGCTTATGCATTTTTAGTGTTTGTATTACTATATACACCTTGTATAAGTGCACTTGGTATGTTAAAGAAAGAATTTGGAGGCAAGTTTACTATTATGGCAGCATGTTTCCAAATAGGACTAGCTTGGATTGTTTCACTATTATTTTTTAATGTCGGTACTCTTTTTATAAATGGAGGAATTCAAATGGAATACGTAGTAACAGCTATAATAATAGCACTAGTTGCTTTTATTATATTTAAAAACTTAAAAAAATCAGCTAAGGGTGAATGTAATTGCTCAGGTTGTACTTCAAAATGTAGTAAAAGAAAAGCTCCATCTAAGGTAAAAGCTTTAAAATAATATAAAATATATTTAGAAAGAGTGATATCAAAGTTTAACTATGATATGACTCTTTTTTTATTTACATGAGAATTATATTTTATTTTGTAACAAACGCGCTAAATATGTCATATTTATAATATTAAATAAATGAAAAAAGGATGAAGTTATATGTCTGATTGTGCTAAAAATTTCCCTTGTAATAAAAGTGATAAATCAAAAGAAAATTGCTATGCCAAAGCTTATATTCTACCTCAAGAATATGAAAATCTTTTTTCAATAAATGCTGCCTTTAAGAAAGGTACTATATTTAAAGATTTATATGACGTAAGCTATAAAACCTATAAAAATAAATAACAGGAGATACTAATATGGATAGAATAGAATTATTAGAAAAAATTATGAAATATCAATTTTATGCTGTAGATTTAAATCTATTTCTTGATAATTTTCCAAGTAATCCAGAAGCAACTAAAGATTATGAAGAAATATCATCTAAATTACAAACTTTAATAAAAGATTATGAAAATTCATATGGGCCTCTTACAAACTTTGGCTCAGCTTATATAGAAAATCCCGAACTTTGGGTAAGTACACCATGGCCATGGGAAAATTGTTAAGGAGGTACTAAAGGTATGTGGTATTATGTAAAAACATTAGAATATCCTGTGAATTTAAAATCTAAAGATTTGCAAATGGCTAAATTTCTTATATCTCAATATGGTGGACCAGATGGTGAGTTAAGTGCTGCACTTAGATACTTAAATCAACGTTATACAATGCCAACAGATAAATCTAAAGCTTTATTAACTGATATAGGAACAGAAGAACTTGCTCATGTTGAAATTATTGCAACTATGGTTTATCAACTTATGGATAATGCAACTATTGATGAAATTAAAGAAGCTGGACTTGGCGGGCACTTTACAGATCATGGAACAGCCTTATATTATTCAGATGCTCAAGGTAATCCTTGGACAGCAACTTATATCCAGGCTAAAGGTGAAGTAATAGCAGATCTCCATGAAGATTTAGCAGCTGAACAAAAAGCAAGGGTAACTTATGAATGGCTAATGACCTTAACTGATGACTATGAAATAAAAGAAATATTAAAATTCTTAAGACAAAGGGAAGTTGTTCATTACCAAAGATTTGGTGAAGCTTTAGACGACGTTGAATTTAACACAAAAAAATTAAAAGGCTAACTTAAAACTTCCCTCTCCTCCTAATATCTCTAAATATTTACGAATTACAAAATCATATTTGTAATTTAAAAAAGGTTGTACAAAATTTTAAATTTGTACAACCTTTTTATGTATTAAATTTTAAATAACCACAGGTTTATTTACTGAGTTGTTTACAACAAATCTCCACTGAATATTTTTATACTCTTCTGTAGCATAATTTATTCCAACTCGTGGAGTTGTATTATAATTTGGAATATACCCATCATCCTCTATCCATAATTCCTCTGATAATATTAGATTTTCTCCATTTAATGTTTTGTCTATTTTTAAAGCTTTTGTAAGTCTACCAGGACCAATTAATCCTTCAACTCCTCTTATTAAAACTGCCTCTGGAAATCCTTCAACTCCTGTAACTATATTTAACATGTAATGTATTCCATAACATAAGTATACATAGGCTACTCCACCTGTTTTATACATAATTTTAGTTCTTTCAGTTTTTCCTTTATGTGCATGACACGCTGTATCTTGCTCTCCATAATAGGCTTCTGTTTCTGTTATACGTATTTTTATTATTTCACCATTAACTTTTCTACAAAGCAGTTTGCCTAAAAGCTTTGGAGCTAAATTAACTGCTGAATCTCTATAAAAATCCTCTTTTAACTTCTTAGGTTTATTCATATGCTTTATCACCATCCACAAAATTACTTTAAACCACCGTTTATTTATATTATAACATTTTATCGTGTTAATGATAAAAGTTTATTTTTTCTAATTATAAATTATTTATATATTAAAAAACATTATATTTTAATACCATTTTATTAAAATTTATGTAATTATTAAAATTCATATAATTATACTATATTCTAAATTAAGTACATAATTTAATAAAATTTTATATTATTTATCATAATTGAACCACTATCTGTTTTATTAAACAATAAAGTAACTTTAGTGATATTTTTCAAATTGACTCCTTGAAATTTTTCTAACGGAATAAATATATCACTTAAAACTGTGTATGATGACCAAAAATGCTTAATATCTTCAAGATATTTAGTATATACAAAAGTACCCTCTACATAATCTAAAGCTTGACTATCCTTCCCTAAAACAATATCTGCTATGTTCCCCTTACTATCCTCTAGCCTAACAGTAAAAGATTGATTCTGATTTTTTATATTTAATTCATCCGAGGGGTCTACTGCTAAATTTAAAATTAAACTATTATATTTTTTTAAATTAATATTATCTATTGGAATTTCTACTTTTCCTAATCTATTTCTCCATTTTATATTTACTAAATCTTTATGATTAAATCCGTCTATATCTTGCAAAGGTAAAATAAATCCATTTGTTTCGTCAATATCATATGTTTTACCCTCCTTTAAGGCATTAAGCTCTAACCCTTCATAGCTTATCTCTGAAATATCATTATAATCTAAGAGTAAACTTTGCCTTTTAGTCCATGACTGAACTTTTACCTCTAACCCATACATATAGCTTGGCTCAAAGGTACTATAGTTATAAAGTATTCCTGAGTCTTTTTTATTAAAAATATTTTCTAAAAAATCTTTAGAAAAATTCATCAAGAAAGTTTCTTGATCTTCTCTAGATATTTGATTCCTTATTTTTTCTTTATCCTCTAAATTTAATGTATCATTTTTTATAAGCATAGAATTAAACCAATTGTGATTTCCATTTTCAAGGAAAACTAATTCAACATCTTTTATTCTATTATCATCTAATGTTATAGCATCAAATAAAGAAAATCCATCTAAACTATCTACATCCCCATCAAGTTCTGGAACAATTATGGACATTGGAATATCAGGATAATCTCTATTAAGATTATCCGGAAGAGTTGGTGCTACACTAATTACACCCTTTATATTTTTATTTTCCAAAGCCATATCAATAGCAGTTTCCCCACCTCTTGAATGACCTATAAGTACTATATTATCTAAGTCAAGAGTGTCTGTTAAATCTACATTAAATCCTTGTATAATTCCATTATTAGCATTTTTAAAAGCTTCAATAAAACTTGGAAACATATTTCTAACCTTTTGATTATCATCCTCATTTCCAAAATTTGAATTATATGCCCCTTGTATATCTAAAGTGAAAGCTGCATAGCCACAGCTTGCTAAGTAATCTATAAGATACTTAAAACCTTTATCAAATCTAGTTTCATTGCTACTATTGTTATATCTTCCGTGAACTATTAAAACAACTGGATATTTACCCTCTTTCTTAGGAACTGACACAAGACCTCTAACATTATAATAAACAGTATTTCCTAAATCAGTTATAAAACTTTTTTCCCCTAAATCAAAATCAGCCTCTATTATTTCCATAGAAGCTGATTCTTTAATTTCTATGCTATTTATTTCTTTCTCTGTACTAAAAACAGTCTTTACTTCCTCTCTACCTACACATCCAAATAAACTAATGGCAAAAACTGTTGTAAAAATATAATAAAAAAATTTCCCCATTACTAAAACACTCTCTTTCACACTTGTGCTAAAACTTAATACTGTATATATATAAATTTTAATCTAATTCTTCTCCACAATAAGGGCAATATTTAAATTCCCCCTCTAAAACATTATTACACTTTGAACATCTATTTTTATCAGCATATATACCCTTTTTCACAGATCTTAAGTCCCAATAAGTTATCTCTAAATCCTCACCTTTTTCAATAGCTTTTCCCTTTTTAACTGGAATCTCATAAACAGCATTACATCTATCACACTTAACATAATATTTTTCATTCCACTTAAAAAGAGGAATAAAAAAAAAGTGGAAAAATGTGAAGGTTTTTATAAGTTTTCCATGAGTAGTTGCGTTACAATCTTTGCAGCCTAAACTATTTAAAATTTTTATTAACTTTTCTTTAGATTCTATACCAAATATACCTATAAAAAACATTTTGAAATCATACCTCTCTTTCAGATAATGTAAATTAAACTGTACTTTTGTACATAAAGAACTACCTTCCCCTTATCTTTAAGTATATTTTTACATTAATTCTTAAATTTATCAACATTAAACCAATGAAAAGCCTGAACTACTGTTATTAAATCAATCTCTTTTTTATTGTGATTTATATTTTCTGCTAAACTATTTATAAACTGTAAATTTGTATATTTCCTCTTTAAATCCCTAATAAATATTCCCATATCTAAATTAGGTTCAACAGCAGTAACGTTTAATCCTCTTTTAAGAAGTATTTCAGTTAAAATTCCTGTTCCAGCCCCTACATCAAAGACTAAACTATCTTTATTCAAATTATTTTCTTTAATTAAATAATCAATATATTTTTTAGGGTAGCTTGGCCTATACTTAGAATAGCTATTTCCTTTTCCATTAAATCTATCATTAGTGTTCATGCTTTTACCTCTTCTATTAATATTGTTTATTTTTTATACTATATTTTAGTACAATGTTCCTTTAAGCAAAATGGACTAATATTTTTATTAGCCTTTAGTATTTTCCTAGTATTATTTTTTTGCACATTCCATACTTGTACCACTGACACTGACCACAAATATCTTCTAATATTTCCTTTGTTATTTCCTTTTGTATAAGATTTATAACTTCTTTATAAACATAAATATCTTCCTTTAAATCAAAGTACTTTAATACTTTTTCATCCATTGTTTTAACTTTATTTTCAGTACTACACACCTTACCTTGATTATTTGGACAACTTATACATAAATTATCTAATACACTTTGTATTTTAACTTTAAACCCTTTTTCACGCCTTAAAAACTCTATATTTTTATTCATATTATCTATAAATTCTTTACTATAACCCTTACCCTCATAGGATTGAGTACATAATAAATGATGTGGTCTTAATATCATATTTTCCATCCTTTTTATTGTTTATATTTAAGTCTAATACTTATTCATAAGAGGAATAAGTATTTAAATAATTCCTATTATTGATAATATAACTGGTATAACAACTGCTGGCAATAAATTTGCTATCTTTATTTTTGTTATATCTAATATATTAAGTGCTAGTCCTATAATAAGTAAACTTCCAACTGATGTCATTAACACTATAACACTTTCAGTTAATATAGTTGATAGTATCCCTGCTGCTAAAACTATGATACCTTGATAAATAAAAACTACTACTGCTGAAAATATCACTCCAATGCCTAAACTAGCTGTTAATACAATTGAAGAAATTCCATCTAAAGCTGATTTTGCAAAAAGTGTACTGTGGTTTCCTTGAAGTCCACTTTCCAAAGCTCCAACAATAGCCATTGCCCCCACACAAAACATTAAACTTGAATAAACAAAACCTTGAGCTATTGATACCTGAGGTTTTTTCTCTATTTTTTTATTTTCATTAAACCTTTTATTAGTTCTTAATTCTATAAAATTACCTAAATTATTTAATCTTTTATCTATATCTATAAACTCTCCTATTAAAGCTCCTAAAGCCATTGATATTATAATTATAGTCATATTATCACTTTTAAAAGCGCCACTAATTCCTATATATAAAACAGCCAAAGCAAGTCCTTGCATTATGGTTTTACTTATTCTTTCAGGTATTCCACCCTTTATTAAAAGACCAAGAAGGCTTCCTAAAATTATTACTATAGTATTTATAGCTGTACCTAACATAAATTTCCCCTTATTATTTTTAATTTAATATACTAATTAAAATAATAAATTATGTTTTATAGTATTGATTTTACATGTACATAATCTTCGAAAAGTCATGCTAGTTCTTAAATTTTTCTAAATTAATATTCCTTTAAAGCATCTCCTAATAACATATTAATTTCACTGTCTGTTAGATTTCTATATTCACCTTTTTCTAAAGATTCATCTAGTTTTAACCCCCCTATTGCTATCCTCTTAAGATACACAACATAACATCCCACAGCTTTAAGCATTCTTTTTACCTGATGTTTTCTTCCTTCTGAAATTGTAAGATAGCCTGAAACCATTGCTTGGTTATAATTTTTTGAATCTATACTATATAAACTTTCTACATAAACTTCGTCTTTAAAATCTAAATAATTTCCTTCTTTATGTATTTCTATTTTAGCAGGTTTAGTTAATATTTCACCCTTACCTATGTAAAGTCCTTCTTCTAAACTTTTCTTATCCTCCTTACTTAAAGAACCTAAAGCCCAGAAGAAATAAGTTTTATTTACATGCTTAGTCGGATGCATTAGATGATGTTCAAATTCTCCATCATTAGTAAGTAAAAGTAGTCCTTCAGTGTCTTTATCAAGTCTTCCAACATGAAAAACTCCATTCATATCTTCATTAAAATAATCAAATACTGTCTTACTTTCTTTATCCCTTGTAGCTGTTATGCACCCTTGAGGCTTGTTAAACATGTAATAGATTTTTCCTCTAGATTTAACTATTACATCCTTATATTCAATAATGTCAAAATCCTCTCTAATTTCTAAAGCAGGCTCCATTAAAGTTTTCCCATTAACCTTAACTAACCCATTCTTTATATAATCTCTAACATCTTTTCTTTTTCCTATAGCAGCTTGTGCTAAAAATTTATCCAATCTCATAGATTTATCTCCTTCACCAAAACTCACATTCTAATTAATCATAGAAACTCTAAAATTGCAAATACTAGTAACTCCTTTTTATTTTAAAAGCTGTTATACATAAATCAATATTTATAAGGTTGTCACTTTACTTTCTTGTTATCATTTATTTTTTTGATGATACCAATTAATTATTTCTATTTCTCTTTATGCCAATTATATAATATACTCATCTAGGTCTTAGAAATATTTTATTTTTACATGTTTCTATAGATGCTTAGAATTTTATTAAAGTTATTAACATAGAGATTAAATTCTCAGTATATATTAAATTTTTAAAGAGAGGATTATTTTAATGGAAATATTTTTATTTATTATACTACATAATATCGTTCCTATATTTACGGTAATTTTTGTTGGATTCATTATAGGAAAAAGCTTTAAATTGGATATAAAAACACTTAGTAAATTTAATTTCTATGTATTTGTTCCAAGTTTTATTTTTACTAAATTATACTCATCAGATATACCTTTAAAAATGATTGATGTAGTTGCAATAGTTGCAGTACTGTTTTTATGGAATCTGATTATACCACTTTTTATATGTAAAATAAGAAAACATGACAAAAAATTTGTTGGCGCTCTCACAAATTCTATGACACTTTTTAATAGTGGAAATATAGGTATTCCACTTATTACTTTAGTTTTTAGTAGTGCTCCTTTTGTCATTGATGGCAAAACACCTTATTTAGCATATGCTTTAACTTGCCAAATCATGATTATGGCATTTCAAACAATTATGAGTAACACTTTAGGTTTTATAATTGTTGGTAAGGCTCATGTTGATTTAAAGACTTCTATTATAAAGGTATTAAAAATGCCTGCTATATACGCAATTATATTAGCTTTTGCACTAAAGTTTGTGCCATATAATTTTGAACAAATACCTGTATGGCCAGCTTTTACATATATGGCTGATGGATTAATTCCTATTGCTCTTTTAACTTTAGGAGTTCAGCTTACTAAAACAAAATTTAGACTTTCTCACCCTGATGTATATATATCAAACTTCTTTAGACTTATAATAAGTCCCTTAGTAGTTTTATGTTTAGTTTACTTATTTGGTATACATGGGGTTATGGCTGAAGTTTTAATTATAGGTACCTCTGCTCCTACAGCTGTAAATGCAGCACTTATTGCAGTAGAATATGATAATCATGCTGATTTTGTTTCTCAGACTGTTCTATCATCAACTATTCTCTGCTCCATAACACTGGTATTTGTAATATACTTAGCAAGAATTTTATTTCCAGTGTAATAATATAGCCCACCCGAAGCTATTTTATGCTTCTTATATATAACAAAAAGGAAAGTTACAAATTTTGCAACTTTCCTTTTTTTAATTTTATTATAAGTGACAATACCTGTGAAATTAATGTCTTTTTATAATTTAAACTAACTTTCTTCCCATTAGAACTCCCATAACAGAAGCCATCATAAGTCCTCTAGTCCATCCACTAGAATCACCTAAACAATATAATCCATCAATATTTGTTACTAAATCATTTGTCATCTTAACTCTATTGCTATAGAACTTAAGCTCTGGAGAATAAAGTAAAGTTTCATTTCCAGCAAAGCCTGGAACTACATGATCTACTGCTTGAATAAAGTTAATTATATTAATCATTGCTCTATATGGCATAGCAGCTGTAATATCTCCAGCTACTGCATCTGGAATAGTTGGCTTTACATTAGAACGAGTAAGTTCTTTTTGCCATGTTCTTTTACCACTTAAAATATCTCCATATCTTTGAACTAGGATATGCCCATTACCAAGCATATTTGTAATTTCCCCAACCTTTTTAGCATATTCAATAGGTTGATTAAATGGTTCTGTAAAGTTATGAGAGCATAAAATTGCAAGGTTTGTATTATTTGATTTTAACTCTTTATAAGAATGTCCATTTACAACTGCTAAATTATTATCATAATTTTCTTGACTAACAAACCCTCCTGGATTTTGACAAAAAGTTCTTACTTTGTTTTTAAAGGGTTCTGGATAACCTATTAATTTTGATTCGTATAAAACATTATTTACATCTTCCATAATTTCATTTCTAACTTCTACACGAACCCCTATATCTACAGTTCCTGGTTCATGGGCAATATTATGATCTTCGCATAATTTTTCAAGCCAATCTGCACCTTTTCTTCCTGTTGCAACCACTATATGTTCTCCACTTAAAGTTTTTACATCATCATGCTTTAAAGCAGTTTCAATAATAGCACCACTACACCTATTGTTTTCTACAATAACGTCCTTACAAACATAGCCAAAATATATATCTACTCCATTTTCTAATAAGTATTGTTCAATACTATGATAAATTTCCTGAGCCTTTTCTGTACCTAAATGACGAATAGGGCAGTCTACTAATTTCAATCCTGCTTGAATTGCTCTTTTACGAATATCCTTTACTTTCTCTTCTTGACCAACACCTTCAATTTTATAGTCTGCTCCAAACTCTAAGTATATAGAATCAGCATAATTTATTATTTCTTGAGCAAAATCCTCACCAATTAACTCTGGTAAATCACCACCAACTTCATAACTTAAAGATAACTTTCCATCTGAAAAAGCTCCAGCTCCTGAAAACCCAGTAGTTATATGACAATATGGCTTACAATTCATACAAGTTTTAGTTTTTACTTTAGGACAACTTCTTTTCTCTACTGGCCTACCTTTTTCAACAATAGCAATTTTCTTTTTACTACCTTTTTTTATCATTTCTAAAGCTGTAAATATCCCTGCTGGACCTGCACCTATAATAACAACATCGTACTTATTCATAAATAACCTCCTAAATTTAAAATAAAAAAACTACCGCAAAAGAAAACTTATAAAATAACCTAATGGTTACTTATAAATCAACTATTTACGGTAGTGGGTAGAAACGCTCAACCTAAATTATGAGCTTATATAAGTAATACAATTTTTTACTTGTATTGCACTTTATTCAATTTTAATATTTGATTTATCACTAACTTAAATAAAAAGTTACTTTTTATACTTAATTAATACTAAAATTTATATTAATTCGTAATTATAAACTTGTTAAAATAAGAAATAATACGAACAATATGTAATTTACTAGTTAATTTTATAAATTCTTATTAATAGCTATTATTAATCATTTATACTACAATATTATAATATATTTTTTATATTTTGCAACTATTTTTTTATTTAAATGACGAACATTATTTAATATTTTATAAATTTAATCAATATCCATATTTAAAATCTTACAAAAACTAAAAATGAGCTTCTTTTGTATAAGCTCATTTCTTTCACATTTAAAAATATTATTTAGTACAATATTTTCCTTATATTTTTTTTACAAATTCTGATTTTAAAGCCATAGCTCCAAAGCCATCAATTTTACAATCTATATTATGATCTCCATCTACTAAACGTATATTTTTAACTTTTGTACCAGCTTTTAACGCTGATGAAGCGCCTTTTACTTTAAGGTCCTTAACAACCATAACAGTATCACCATCATTTAATATATTTCCATTTGCATCTTTTATAACATTTGTATCTTCATTTTGAGATTCTGCTCCTAAAGTCCACTCATGAGCACATTCTGGGCAAACCAAAAGATTTCCATCTTCATAAGTATACTCTGAATTACATTTTGGGCAATTTGGTAATTTATCCATTTATTTATTTCCTCCAATGTTTCTTAAGTTTTATATAATAATTGTTTAACTTACAAAAAAATATATAAATGTATATTATCATATAGTTTTCTTCTTTTCAAATATTATAATAATATATAAATTTAAAGACTAGTGATATATTATCACTAGTCTTTAAAAATGTACTTTATTATTTTTTAACTCACCTTAAAGTCTCATATGTTTTAGTTAAATATTTAATATATCATTAATACCAAATTAAAATACTCCTATTTTACTATAATATTAGGAGTCACCCTGTATTTTACTAACTTCCTCTAATTTAAATTGTAATAACATCTGCATTTTTATAATATTTACTAATGTATCCTTTACTGATTCATTTACACTAATTAAATCATTAGCATTTTCTGAGATTTGTAATGCTCTTTGAATCTTTTCTCCTTCTGCATTTATTATATGTGCAAGTCCTGTTTCCTCTAAAGCTATTGATTCAATTATATCTGATATAGCTTGTTCTTTATCTATGGAGTTTTGTGGTCTTTCAATTTTTGGTGCTGACATCTAAAAACCTCCCCTTACTCTTTACTTATCTTCTTTTTCAGCTATTTGTCTTGTTGTTTCACACCCACTTAATTTAGTCACTTCTTCTAACTTAAATTGTAATAGCATTTGCATTTTTATAATATTTACTATTGTATCTTTTACTGATTCATTTACATCTATTAAATCATCAGTAGTATCTGCAATTTCTAGTGCTCTTTGGATTTTTTCTCCTTCTGCATTTATTATATGTGCAAGTCCTGTTTCTTCTAAAGCTATTGACTCAATTATATCTGCTATAGCCTGGCCCCTATCTACCGAATTCTTAGGTCTTTCAATTTTTGGTGCTGACATACAAAACACTCCTTATTTACTTGTCTTAACAAGTTTTTTATTTTCTTTACATTAGCTATAATATTAAAATCTGCAACAATTGTTACTCTATTTATTAATATTTTTTTATATCTTCATATTCATTCTCTCAATCTTAGATATAATTTATATTAATAATAAAATTTTAAAATTAACTGCTAAATAATTTATTCAAAATAAAAATTATAGAAATATCATAAAAATAAAAGCCCTTCATAAATAATTATGTGAGCTTTTATTATTTATCTTTTATAACCATATATTATTTATTAATACAATATTTTACAATATAAATTGTATATAAATATTTTTAACGCCTATATACAATTAAATTTTTAAATTAGAATAAAAAAAGTAACTACTTACCCTTATTTATAGCTTCCTTCAATCCATTTAAATATACAGCACCTAATGCTCTATCATATAAACCATATCCAGGTCTTCCTGTTTCTCCCCAAATCATTCTTCCATGGTCTGGTCTATAAGGTCCATCAAATCCATAATCACAATATGCTTTCATAATTTCATAGAAATCTAAAGATCCTGCATCTGATAAGTGAGCAACCTCATTAAAGCTACTGTGCCCTGTAATTAAAACATTTCTAAGATGAGCAAAATGTATTCTATTTCTTTCACCTCCAAAATATTTTATCATCTTTACTATATCATTAGTTTCTGTACATCCTAATGACCCTGTACAAAGTGTTAATCCATTATATTTACTATCATATAGGTTTAAAAATCTTTCTAAGTTCTCAAAATTAGTTATTATTCTTGGAAGACCAAATATTCCCCAAGGTGGATCATCTGGATGTATTGCCATGTTTATTCCCTCTTCTTCAGCAACTGGCATTATTCCCTTTATAAAATACTCTAAGTTCTCCCAAAGTTTTTCTTCATCTATATCTTTATATTTATCTAATAACACACCAAGTCCCCCTTCACCATAGGAAGTATCCCATCCTGGAAGTTCTAATTCACCTAATTTAGGATCCATCTTAGCAACATCTTTTTCATCATATATTAAGCAGGTTGAACCATCTTCTAATCTATATTCTAAATCTGAACGCGTCCAATCAAATACTGGCATGAAGTTATAGCAGATTGTTCTTATTCCAGCTTTACTTAAGTTTCTTATTGTTTCATTATAATTTGCTATATATTTATCCCTTGTAGGAAGCCCAAGTTTTATATCCTCATGAACTGGAACACTTTCTATAACTGAAATCTCAAGTCCTGCATCCTCAACCTCTTTTTTAAGTTTTAATATTCTATTAAGTGGCCATATTTCCCCTACTGGTATATCATATATAGCCGTTACTATTCCCTTCATACCTGGTATTTGGCGGATATACTCTATCTTAACAGGGTCATCCTTTCCATACCATCTAAAAGTCATATACATAATCTTACCCCTACTTTCTATTTATTTAAATAACTTATATTCTTATTTTTATATTTAGGGCTTTGTTTTAGATAAGTGTTAATTTTAGATGAAAGCCACTAAAATTAGTACCTACTAATAAAATTATATTTTAAACTCCAGAGTAAGCTGAAAATGCTCCATCTACTGGTATAACTACACCATTCACAAATCCTGATGCATCCTCATTTACTAAATATAATAATGTTCCTATTAATTCATGGGGTTCCCCAAATCTATTCATTGGAGTACTTCTTAATATTTTTTCAGTTCTTGGAGTTGGTGTTCCATCTTCATTAAATAATAATTTTTCATTTTGAGCTGTTACAAAAAATCCTGGTGCTATGGCATTTACTCTTATTCCAACCTTAGCCATATGAACTGCAAGCCATTGTGTAAAGTTACTTACTGCAGCCTTTGCTCCTGAGTATGCTGGTATCTTTGTAAGTGGAGTAAATGCATTCATAGATGAAATATTTATTATAGATGCACCCTTCCTATTTATCATATCCTTAGCAAATTCTTGAGATGGAAGAAGAGTCCCTAAATAATTTAAATTAAATACAAATTCAACTCCATTTTGATCCAAATCAAAAAATGTTGTTAATTCCTCATTTTCTAAATCCTCTGGCATTAAAAATTCATTACTTGTTGTTCCCTTTGGATGATTTCCACCTGCACCATTTATTAATATATCACAAGGTCCAAACTCCTTTAGTATTATTTCATGAGCATTTTTTAGGCTTGCTTTATCTAAAACATTAGTATCTATCCCAATAGCTATTCCGCCATTTTCTCTAACTTTTTCTGCCTTTTTATCACAGTATTCTTGTCCTAAAGAAAGTATAGCAACCTTTCCCCCACACTGTGCTAGTGCATCTACCATTGCCCCACAAAGAACTCCAGCCCCTCCTGTTACTACACAAACTTTATCTTTTAAATCAATATTAAATGGTAACTTCATAAAAACTCCTCCTGAATTATAATTATTATTTACCTATTATCCCTTCTTTTTGTAAACCTTTTGTTATACTTGTATACTAACATATTAATTTTGTAATTTCAAGTTGTTTTTAAATATTTTCCAATTTCCCTTTTAATCCTTATATTTCTGTTTTTGTTATTAGCTTAACTAAAATTAACTACTATTTTAAATGCAATACCTTGGCATAGAATTAAAAGTTCTTATCTTTATAATATCTATATAACTATTAAAAAACACAATGATGTTTTAGATAAACTTATTTACGAATATTCAGATAAAAATGGAGGTTTT
>JAUNBX010000005.1:57523-70473 GCA_030526875.1 Clostridium perfringens
CAATGATGTTTTAGATAAACTTATTTACGAATATTCAGATAAAAATGGAGGTTTTGCAGTTAACTGATTTGATGAAGATTTAGATAATGAATTTGTACATGTTGAAATAACTAAACTAGATATACCAGACAATGTATTCTCTAGTTCTAGTAGAATTTGCGATATATTAGAAAATGAAGAGGCTAGCTTAGTTTTAAATAAATATTTTTCTAAATTATTAGCTAGTCCAATGTTTGGAATGATAAAAACTTCAAGTATAGATAACTTATCTAAAATCCCTGATGATACTATTGATACAAAACTTATCTTTATGTTAAATAAAGAATTGTCTAAAATAAGTTGGTTCAACTAATAAATAACACATAAAGGAAGCCTGTATCTCTTCTAAAAAGAGATACAGGCTTATTTTATTTTTTCTCTAATTTTACTACATTTTCAATATGTGCAGTTTGTGGGAACATATCAACTGGTTGAACCTCTACTGCCTTATATCCATTTTCATCTAAAATCTTTAAATCTCTTGCTAGGGTACTTGGATCACAACTTACATAAACTATCCTTTTTGGTGAAACCTTTGCTATAGACTCTAAAAGTTTTATGTCACAGCCTTTTCTTGGGGGATCAACAACAATTATATCAGCTTTAATTCCATCATCTATAAGATTTGGGATTACCTCTTCTGATTCTCCAACAAAGAATTTAGCATTGTGAACATTATTGTCTTTAGCATTTATATTAGCATTTTCTATTGCTTGTTCTATTATTTCAACACCATAAACTTCTTTTGCTTTCTTAGATAAAAATAATGTTATTGTTCCAGTTCCACAATAAGCATCGAATACAATTTCATTTCCTGTAAGATTTGCGTATTCTAAGGCCTTTGAATATAAAACATCAGTCTGAACTGGGTTTACTTGAAAGAATGATAATGGCGAAATATTAAATTTAAATTCTCCTATATAGTCAGCTATAGTATCATTTCCCCAAAGAGTTGTACACTTATCACCTAATATTACATTTGTATTTTTAGAGTTTATATTTTGTATTATACTCTTCACCTCTGGTATATTCTTTATTATACTTTCTATAAACTCCTCTTTATGAGGTAATTTTTCTTTATTAGTTACTAAAACTATCATAACCTCATTAGTTTTGAATCCTCTTCTTACCATTAAGTGTCTTAAAATACCTACTTCTTCATAAACTCCATTAACATTGCATACTGATATATTATTTTTTTCTATCCATTCTCTAGTTATTTTAACTATTTTATCAGCTAGTTCATCTTGTATAAAACAACTTTCCATATTTATTATTTCATGACTTCTTGGAGCAAAAAAACCTATTTTAAGCTCCCCATTAAAAATCCCTATTGGTAACTGCACCTTATTTCTATATCTTAACGGAGTGTCCATTCCTAAAGGATATTTAACAATTTCCCCATCTAGTTTTGCAATTCTTTCTATACAATCTTTAACTCTTTGCCACTTAAAATCTAACTGCCCTTTATAAGACATATGTTGAATTCTACATCCTCCACATCTTTTATATATGTTACAGATTGGGTCAATTCTATCCTTTGATGGTTCTATAATCTCAACAAGCTTTCCATAAGCAAAATTCTTGTTTACCTTAATAATTTTTACTTTAACTACTTCATCCTTTAATGCACCATCTATAAAAATGGGGTATCTCTCATCTACTTTAGCTATTCCTTCTCCTTCATAGCCTTGAGAAACTATTTTAAATGTATATTCCTTATTTTTTTCTATCATAATTTATCACCTTTTATTAACTTAGATTTATATAGTTTATCACATGACTATTTCACTTACAAGTAAGAGATTCCCCATCTAAAATACATATATTTCTTCCCATACTTTTTGCTTTATATAAATTTTTATCTGCTCTCTCTATTAATTTATTCTTATTATTAATATTATCTGAAAGAGTGGTTACACCTATACTTACTGTAACCTTTATCTTTTCAACTTTATAATTAAAGGTGGTATTCTCTATAGCCAATCTAATTCTTTCTGCTAATAAAAATGCTTTACTACTATCTGTATTATTTAAAATAATAATAAATTCTTCTCCACCATATCTAGCTATCCAATCACTTAGGGATCTTATATTATTTTTAACTATTTTTACTATCTTTTTTAAAACATAATCTCCTGCTAAATGTCCATATTTATCATTTATATCTTTAAAGTAATCTATGTCCATCATCATAACTGATAAATTCTTTTTATATTTTTTAGCCCTTGCTATCTCGATTGGTAATTCTTCATTTATGTATCTTCTATTATAACATTCTGTTAGTACATCTAATGCAACTAACATATTCATTCTTTCTACTTCTTCTTGTATTTGCTCATTAGTCATTTTACTTATGTCATCTAATATATCTGATTTTGTAACATCTTTTACACATTCTAGAATATATTTATTGTCATTATGACTTATTGCCTTAGCCATAACTAAATAAACGCTATCATTATTGTATTCTATTTTTACAAAGGACTTGCCTTCATTATTATATGCTCTTGCTCCAACGCAATTTTTACATATATCTTTACAAGACCAAAGTTTATAACATTTATTCTTACTCTCAGTATAATTATCTTCTAAAATTTTATTGCTTATAGGATCTATGACTCTAACAAAATCAAACATTGATTTTATATATGTATTTATATCTTTATTGTCCATAACTATATGCTCTCCTCCCCCCCTTATACTAAATTATAAGAAATCCAATAATTATATACCCTTATCCTTATTTTACAATGGTAACTAATATTATACTACACGTAAAGGATCTAAATAAACAAAAAGTTTATTATGTTAAAATTTAGGAATAAACTTTAGAACTTACTTTACTATAAATATATTAGTATCTTATATTTTTATAAATTTATAACTTTAAAAGAAAAGTTTTACAATATGTTTGAGAAAATTTCTCTGCATTTCGTCCATATACACTTATATCTGTAGATGTACAAGTATTAGCAAAATTATATGTACATTCTTGACAATTACAAATTATTTTATGAATTATATCATACTCATAGTCTAGGCCTTTAACTAAAAGCTGTAAATAGCCTATATTAAAATAATTTTCTATACTATCTTTTAAACTCCTACTTACATATGTAGTGCAGTTAATATTATTATATCCTTCCTTGCTCCTATTTATTTTCACCGTATTTGCTGTACATTGGTTATTTATATAATTAATACAATTAGGTATAGAACACATTATTCTAGTCATAATTTTTATTGTTATTAATATATAAAATTTAATAACAATTACCTCCTACTAGGATATTTTATAACATTATTATGACTACTTTTTGACATTCTAATTCACGTTATTCTCAAAAACAAAAAAGCATCTAATGGTTAGAACATTAAATGCTTAGAATTGGAATCAGTTGCCAATATATCTTATTTATTATTGTTACATAAGTATAATATATTATTCAGTATATTTCACTAAAAAACATAAATTATTTTGTAAATTTTTTGTTAACATTTTTATTTTATCTATTTTTTATATATAATTTTACATTTTTATTTAAATTTTATATTATTTTTATATTTAAATTAAAAATAACTTGAAAATTAATAGTTCTAAATATTATTTATTTTATATATTTATTAAAGAATCTAATTTTTATTAATATATTATAAATTTTCTACCTTTCTAAAATATAAAAAATATACCAAAACTAAATACAAAAAAAGTACGTTGAAATAATCAACGTACTTTAAATATATTAAAAATTATTTTACTTCTGAAACTTTTAATACGTTTGTGCTTCCTGCTTCGTCAGCTGGTATACCTGCAGCTATAACTACAGTTTCTCCTGCTTTAACGAATCCAGCTTCCTTAGCGTAGTTAACTGAATCTTCCATTATTTCTTTATGAGAGTTCATGCTTTCAACTACTACTGGATATACTCCAAAGCTTAATGCTAATCTTCTAGCAACTTTTTCACATGGAGTTACAGCAACTATTGGGCATTGTGGTCTGCTTTGAGATATTCTTCTAGCAGTTGCTCCTGTTTGAGTTACTGATATTATTGCAGCAGCATTTAATTCATTAGCAGCATTACATGCAGCTCTTGAAATTACTCCTGATATAGCTGGTATATGATTTTTAGCTTTTGATTCAGCTAATTCATAGTTTAATAATCTTTCAGCTTCTGTAGCTATTGTAGCCATAGCTTGAACTGCTTCTACTGGCCAGCTTCCGTTTGCTGATTCACCACTTAACATGATTGCATCTGTTCCATCTAATATAGCGTTAGTTACGTCTGAAACTTCTGCTCTTGTTGGTCTTGGATTTCTCATCATAGAATCTAACATTTGAGTAGCTGTTATAACTGGCTTTCCAGCTTCGTTACATTTTCTGATCATTAATTTTTGAGCAGCTGGAACTTCTTGCATTGGTATTTCAACACCTAAGTCTCCTCTAGCTACCATTATTCCATCAGAAGCTTCTAATATTTCATCTAAATTATCTAAACCTTCTTGGTTTTCTATTTTAGAGAATATTTGAATATGTTCTCCGCCATTTTTTACTAAAACTTCTCTGATACGTTGAACGTCAGAAGCTTTTCTTATGAATGAAGCTGCAACTAAATCAACTCCAACTTCACAACCAAATACTAAATCAGCTTCGTCTTTTTCAGTTAATGCTGGTAATTTTATAGAAACTCCAGGAACGTTAACTCCTTTATGAGTTCCAACTAATCCTGTATTTTTAACAACACAGTGAACAGCATTTCCTTCTACTGATTTAACTTCTAATCCAACTAAACCGTCATCTATTAATATAGTATCTCCAGCTTTAACGTCGTTAGCTAATCCAGCATAAGTTACTGAACATTTAGTTGTATCTCCAACTACATCTCCACCTGCATATATAGTGAAGTCGCTTCCTACTGCTAATTCAACTTTGCTTGGTTCAAATTTTCCAGTTCTTATTTCTGGTCCTTTTGTATCTAGCATTATAGCTATTTGTTTATTATATTTTTCTCTTAATTTCTTAACTTTTGCTATTCTTCCACCGTGTTCTTCGTGATCACCGTGAGAAAAGTTATGTCTTGAAACATTTAATCCTGATTCTATTAATTTTGATAAAACTTCTTCATTTTCACTTGCTGGTCCAAGAGTACAAACTATTTTTGTCTTTCTCATTTAACAACACTCCCTCGTTTTAGATTAACCCTAAATTTTATATATATATTAAATCACAAACTTTAAAAGTTTATAACCTTAATAACTTAAATATTATTGATTTATAGCGTTAGCTGTTTTATATAATTCTTCATCAAAACTTCTTGGAATTGCTAAAGCTTCATCTATATCCATATCGAATATTTGATTTTCTCTAATTCCTATAACCTTAGAAGTTTTTCCTTCTAATAGAACTTCTACAGCTTTTGCGCCCATTCTTGATGCTAAAACAGCATCCATAGCTGATGGTGAACCACCTCTTTGGATATGTCCTAAAATCGTAGCTCTTGTTTCAATTCCTGTAGTTGCTTCTATTTCTTTAGCTAACTCTTCAGCTCCTCCAACTCCTTCTGCAAGGATAATTATATTATGAAGCTTTCCATTAACTTTTCCTTCTAATATAGTTTTGATTAAATCTTCTTTTTCAAAAGGTAATTCAGGAACAACAATTGCTTCAGCTCCTCCTGCTATTCCAGCAAATAAAGCTAAATCTCCACAATTTCTTCCCATAACCTCTACAACTGATACTCTTTCATGAGAAGATGAAGTATCTCTTAACTTACCTATATCTTCAACAATAGTATTTAAAGCAGTATCAAAACCTATTGTGTAATCTGTGTATGGTAAATCATTATCAATAGTTCCTGGTAAACCTACAGTTCTAACTCCTAACTTTGATAAAAGCTTAGCTCCCATAAAAGAACCATCACCACCACAAACAACTAAGGCATCAACCCCGTAAGCTTTTAGTATTCCTGCAGCTTTTTGTCTTACTTCTTCTTGTTTGAATTCTACACATCTTGCAGTTCTTAAGATTGTACCACCCTTATTTATTATATCAGAAACGGATTTTCTATCCATTTTGAATAATTCTCCATTTATAAGTCCTGCGTAACCTCTTTGTACACCCATTACTTCTATTCCGTGATGTAATGCTGTTCTAACTACTGCTCTTACTGCAGCATTCATTCCTGGTGCATCTCCGCCACTTGTTAACACAGCTATTTTCTTCATAGTATACCTCCTCAATCAGACCGGGTCTTTAAAAGTCCCTCTGGTATTAAAATTGCCCATATTTATTTAAATAACAATATTGTTACTTTTTCAAATTTTCTCACATTTAATCACTACAATATAATTTTACTTAAATTATAAGTTATTTTCAACCTTTTTATGTAGAATACTATAAAAAAACATCTACTATTTCTATGTATACCTTACCATATGGATATTATTACTTTATTATCCTCTATAAAAATTAATGGTTCTACAAATTAAATTATTTTTCCCATTTTATTCAAACTTAATGATTAAATAATTATGTAATCTCCTACATATAAAAAATAGGAGATTACACCTATTACTTTAATTTTTATGGCACTTTAAATATTAACTTCCCTATATATTATTTACATCATTCAAATATTTAAACATATTCCTAATAATAAATTAACTTTTATTTTTAATAATATTTATTCTTCTATAACTTTTATATTTTCGTCCCCAAATTTTTCTCTTAAAATACTCAATATATCACTATTTAAGTCTACCCAAGCATCTTTATTTATTAAAAATTTTTGTTTTTCTCTATTTGCAAATAAATATACTGGAGTTTCCCCATTAAAATCTTTTACCACAAATTTTAATAGTTTATTTATTTCTTTTGCCTTTTCTATATTTTCTACCCTTATATAAACCTTAGATGAGTCTACTTTTTCTAAAACGCTTATACTTTCACAAATAATTTTTGCGTCTTCATCAGGTTTTAAAGAAACTCTCCCCTTAACTAATACCATCTCATCTTCATTAACTAGTGCTGTATATCTTTCTAATGTTTTTGGGAAAATGATAATTTCTATCATTCCTGATAAATCCTCCACCTTCATGAAAGCCATCAAAGTATTATTTCTTGTAACTTTTCTTGATGCAAAGGATACTATTCCACCAATTATCACTCTATCTCCATCTTTTACTAACTTATCCTCAGCTAAAGCAGAATCAATAGTTGCTTCTTCTTTTAACCTTTTTTCCTCTTCTAATATTTTTTCTATTGTAATAGATGTTTGCATCTTTAAAGTTTTTTCATACTCATCTAAAGGATGACCACTTATATAAAGTCCTGTCATCTCTTTTTCCATAGCTAGTAAATGATTTTTATCAAATTCATTTATATTAGGATAAGAAACTTTAAGTTGTGAAAAATTACTCTCTGCATTTTCACCAAATAAGGATATTTGCCCATCAATATTTTTTTTCTTTTCATTTGTTGCACTATCTGCTATTTTTTCATAAACAGCTAAAAGTCTTGACCTATAAATTTTAAAACTATCAAAGGCTCCTGATTTTATTAAACTTTCTATAGCTCTCTTATTTATTGCTCCAGCATCTAGCTTATTGCAAAAATCTGATAGTGACTTAAATTTTCCTTTGTTTTCTCTAGTTTTAACTATACTATCTACAACATTTACCCCTACGTTTTTTATTGCAGCTAATCCAAATCTTATAGTATCCCCTTTAACCGCAAACTTAGAGTAACTCTCATTAATATCTGGAGGTAAAATTTGAATTCCTAACTTTTCAGCACTTTTAATATACTCAGATACTTTTTCACTGTTATTCATAAATGAATTAAGCATTGCTGCTAAATATTCTGCGGGATAGTATCTCATTAAATATGCAGTTTGGAATCCTATTACTGCATAAGCTGCTGCGTGAGATTTATTAAAAGCATAGCTAGCAAAATCTATCATATTATCAAATATTTTATTTCCTATTTCAGCAGAAATACCATTTCTAATACATCCTGGCACCTCAACTTCTCCATTATCATTTTCAATTCCATAGATAAAGTTTTTTCTCTCTTCTTCCATTACTTTATGCTTTTTCTTAGACATAGCTCTTCTAACTAAGTCACTTCGACCCATAGAATATCCAGCTAATTTTCTAACAATTTCCATTACTTGTTCCTGATAGACCATTACTCCATAGGTAACATTTAGTATGCTCTCCATTTCTGGAGTTTCATATTTTACACTATCTGCATTCCTTTTACCCTTTATATATCTTGGAATCTCAGCCATGGGGCCTGGTCTATAAAGAGATATTCCTGCAATTATATCTTCAAAGCAGTCAGGTTGAAGTTCTTTCATAAAGGAAATCATACCTGCCGATTCTAACTGAAATATTCCAGCGGTTTCTCCTCTACTTATCATGTCGTAAATTTCTTTATCATTAAAATCTAGATTATTTAAATCTACATCTATACCCCTATTTTCTTTTATCATATTAACAGCATCATTCATAACTGTTAATGTTCTAAGTCCTAAGAAATCCATCTTCAAAAGTCCAAGCTCTTCTAAAGTTGTCATATCAAATTGAGTTACTATAGACTCATCATTTTTTTGAAGTGGAACATACTCAACAAGTGGCTTAGATGCTATAACAACACCTGCTGCATGAGTTGCTGAATGTCTTGGAAGACCTTCTAACCTTCTACTTATATCAACAAGTTCCTTAACCCTACTATCTGAATTATAAATATCCTTAAACTCAGGATTTGATTCTAAAGCCTTATCTATTGTCATACCAAGAGCTGTTGGAATCATCTTGGCGACTCTATCTACTTCTATATAAGAGTAATCCATAGCCCTTCCAACATCTCTTATACACATTTTGGCTGCCATTGTTCCAAAAGTTATTATTTGAGACACATTATCTTTTCCATACTTTTCAACTACATAATCTATAACTTCTTGCCTACGTTCATAACAAAAGTCTGAATCTATCTATTACTACCCTCTCTTTCGAGATACTTTAACACTATATAAATATGATATAGTGGGTATAGACTATATCTTCACCCACCGGCCTTAACGGTTTGGGCTGCCCCACTTCGCCATCACTTAAAAGCTAGGCTACGTCCCTTTGGACTAGTCGTTGAACTTTCCTCTATTCAAGGCTTAGCTGCTAATTACCCAATTCTATTGATTTTCAAACATTCAAGCTTAGGCTTTTTTCATCCTTACTTTGTAGTTCAATAAACTTTAAGGGCTTCCTAGCAATTCGAGGCTCTTTAAGTAGAATATTTCTAAACTACACGACTAAATATTATTTAATCTGGCATACTTACTCTTTCAGGGTTTAAGAATCTCTCAAATAGTAACCCATATTTCATAGGATCTATTTTAGTTATATCTAATGTATATGAAACTATTGAACCTGCCGCACTACCACGGCCTGCCCCTGTTGGTATTCCGTTGTCTACTGCATATTTTATGAAATCCCAAACAATCAAAAAGTAATCAACATACCCCATTTGTTTTATAACTCCAGTTTCATAAAGAAGTCTATCAACTAATACTTTTGCATCTTCATTTGCCTTTGAAAACTCTATTATATCTTCATAATGAGAATAATCTTTTAAGTCTTTAAAAACATCATATCGCTCAACTAATCCACTAAAACAATTTTTTAGAAGATATTCATAAGGGTCATCTTCTCCCTCTGGTAGTTGATATTTAGGTAATTTAGATATATGAAACTCATAATCATAATTACATTCATGAGCTATTTTCATCGTATTTTCTAAGGCTTCAGGAATATAATCAAACATATCCCACATTTCCTCAGGGGATTTTAAATAAAACTGGTCTGAAGGATACCTTCTTCTATTTTCATCATTAACAGTCTTTCCTGTTTGAATGCACATAAGTATATCATGTGCTTTTGAGTCTTCCTGATAAATATAGTGAACATCATTAGTCGCTATAAGAGGAATATTTAGTTCTTTTGCTAACTTAATATTCTCATCATTAACTTTTCTTTGTTCATCCATTCCATGATTTTGAAGTTCTAAATAAAAACCATCTTTAAATGTTTCTTTATAAAATATAGCGGCTTCTCTAGCCTTATCTATATTATTAGCCAAAATAGCTTTTTGAACTTCTCCACCAAGGCATGCACTTAGTGCTATTAATCCCTCTGAGTGTTGTTTTAAAAACTCTCTGTCAACTCATAACGATAGGTAAGGGTTTGATATTATCTCCGCCTTTTCCCCCGTCTCACACCGTACATGAAAGTTTCCTTTCATACGGCGTTCCAACAAATTGTATTTTATATTAAATTATTGAATTTCCTACTAACTTTCTTAAAGAATTAACCTTTTTCATGCCTTTATCATTTAAACCTAACTTATTTAAGTATTCCTTAATGGTATCCTGTTGTATTGCATGTATCAATTTGTGTGATTTAGCGCATATCCAAACAAGATTATTATATTCATCAGTCCCACCTAGTTGTCTAGGTGTCTTATGATGACATTCCATATCACCTATTACTAGTTGGTTACCTGTAATATAACATTTGCCTTGTTGTCCTGCCATCAATGAAATTTTGTTATCATTGTACTCAGCAGAATCTCTACTATCTATACTTCTCAATAAGTGATTGATTAGTATAGTATAGTTTCCATTCAATTTATCATGTATTAATTTCCTACCCTCAATTGTGTAGTTACATATCTCTTGAGTGAAATTTATTGGACTTACATTTTTGCAACCATATATAGGGAATACTGTCGTTTTACTTATTGTTCTAATAATCCCATTATATATACCGTATATACTTTTGTACGCATTACTGAATTTAGGTTTACTGGTCATATTTGCTCGTAGTCTTATATCCAAGGAACGGGTTACTAAGAAATCTATTTTTGCAAAGTCTTTTGAGACTCCAGTTGCAATTCTGTAGTAGTTGTGGCTACCCATAATCATCGCATTAAGCTTTATTACTTGGGCATCTACTGGGTTTCTTTGTATTACTTTTATTTGCTTTTTAAGTTTGTTAATAGTCGTTTTTATTGCTTTATCACTCATTTTACTAGTACTAACGTATCTTCCACTTTTGGGTTTGACTTTAAGTTTAAATCCTAAAAATTCTGTATAATTTTTTCTTAGGTTAGTTATTTTAGATTTATCAGCACTTATTTCTAATTCAAGTCTATCCCTTAACCATAGCCTCGTTGCATTATACATTCTTTGGGCAACTTTATAGTCTCTGCAAAATATTTTAAAGTCGTCTGCATATCTTACAATCCAAACTTCTTTAAGTTTACTAGTTTTCATTGCTCTGAGTTTATGTGATGTACTGCCATATCGATGTTTTGTCTCAAAGGTTTCCCATTGGGAACTAATCCACCAATCTAATTCGTTTAGTACAATGTTTGAAAGCAATGGACTGATTATCCCACCCTGTGGTGTACCTTTTGTTGGAATTCCTTCTCCTTGTATTTCAGATTTCAGCATTTTTCCTATTATGCTTATTAAGTTTTTATCTTGTATACCTAAATTCCATATCTGTTTCTTAAGTTTACTATGGTTAACATTATCAAAGAAACCTTTGATATCAATATCTACCACATAATGCAGATTGCATTTCCACATAAGATAATTACATCTAGCAATTGCATGATTTGTTGACCTGTTAGGTCTAAAACCATAGCTATGATTATGGAATTTAGCCTCACATATAGGTTCTAATATCTGTTTAATACATTGTTGTATAATCCTATCTTCTATACAAGGAATTCCCAATGGTCTTTTCTTACCATTATGTTTTGGTATTTCGACTCTACGTACACTCTTAGGTTGATAATTTTGCAATTTATTTTGTATTCTTTTTACAAAATACTCACTATCCATTGTTTCAATAAAACTAATATCCAAATTATCTGTGCCCACTGTTTTTGAACCACTATTTCTCTTAATATTTCTATAAGCAAGTAGAATATTCTCTTCACTTGTTATGAATTTCATTAACTCTGTAAATTTATATCCATTTTTACTTGCTTTATATAAACTATCAACTGTGTCTTGCATATTATAGTATTCATTGTTTCTTAGTTTTTGTTTCTTCTTTAATAAGCTTTCCTTCAAGTCTGTTAATCCTCCTGTTTGAAGTTTCACATCTCTTAGTCTTACTCGAACCTTGAATTATTCATTAATTTAGTTTTCTAAAACAATTTGTCTAGTGGCTATTACTCCATTTCCATTACAGAAACTTCCTAGTTTCATGCCACTACTTTCACCTAGATTAAGATAAGTTATAGATTATACTTTTCCTTATCAATATTTCATAGGAAGTAAATCCTCCATATTCTAGGCTTCCCTTGTTCCATTACTATTATCTTTAACATTAACCTTTAGGTCATCAGTGTGAGCCTGTAAGCTTGATAGTGCCTATAACACTATATGGTTTTTCATAAACCAAATTTTTACTCAACCACACTTACAACAAACAAGTTGCTTTGTTCATTTCTGAACAATCTACATCAAGACTCGTACATTCCTGATTTCGTCAGTTTCCGTTGAAACATACTAACCATGGGTTATTTATAGACCTCCGACCTATCATCACTCGACCACCTCTGGTTCGCATTTCGTATAATGTTATCATTATTTACGGTGACTCTCAGTCGTCTTCACCGAGCTTATAACCCTCTGGTGTTTACTCACCAAAGCGCTATTCGGAGTATTAAGGAGAGCATTTCAAGGAGTTACTCTATCATTCTACTCTTCATAGTAATAGTTCTAAATTCCGAATTTAATCAGCTGTTTAGTCTAGTCTTTTCAACTAGAAACAAGTCGCACTTGGCTTATAATAAAAACCTTCTATAGATGCTGTTGAAACTATCTTCATTAAGT
>JAUNBX010000047.1:0-6868 GCA_030526875.1 Clostridium perfringens
ATATAAGTGCTTTAAATATAGCTGTTGATGTTGGGTTTGTAGTTGGAACTACAGCTGCAACAACACCTATTGGTTCTGCAACCTTTGTTATACCAAAAGCAACATCACTTTCTATAACCCCACAAGTCTTTTCATTTTTATATTTATTATATATATACTCAGAAGCAAAGTGATTTTTTATAACTTTATCTTCTACAATTCCCATTCCTGATTCTTCAACTGCCATTTTAGCTAATTTTATTCTAGCATTGTTAGCAGCTAAAGCTGCTTGTCTAAATATTTCATCTACTTGTTCTTGAGTGTAAGTTGAAAATACTTTTTGAGCTTCTCTTATTTGAGAAATTTTTACTAAAAGTTCATCCATGTTTGTTACTTTCATAGCTAATCACATATTATAAAGAAAATTCTTTATAATTCCCCTTTCTTACTATATATTAAACTTAATTTTACTAACTTATATCAATTACTTTACCTATATTTAGTATCTACTAAACTTACAGGTTAATATTTTAACTATTATTTTTAATAATTTAGAGTAATAACTGCATAATCTACCTTTTAATTAAGGTATGTATACCATTTACCACTCCTTATGTTCTATATATTAACATATTAAATTATTTATGGCTAATCTCCCTATACTCAATTATGTTAATTTATTAACTATTTATCTTTAAATATCTCTCTATTATTCCATTTATCTCTTTAATATACATAATTTATTTTTTTATTTAAAAATAAAAGACTACATTAAGATATTTCTTAATGTAGTCTTTTGGTTTCTAAAATTTAATTTAAAATTATTTAAACTTAAAACACATTTTTTATTAAAATATAATTCTAATTATTAAACTGTTTCATTGTTTCCTTCATAAGCGTTTATATACATTTGTTTTAATTCACTCATTAATGGATATCTTGGGTTAGCTCCTGTGCATTGATCATCAAAAGCATCCTCTGCCATTCTATCTAAACTCTTATGGAATACAGTTTCCTTAACTCCACATTCTTTTATTGTCATTGGAAGATTTATTTGCTTTTTAAGGTCATCTATAGCTTTTATTAATCTTTCTACTTTTTCATCTTCAGTTCTTCCACCAAGATTTAAGTATTCAGCTATTTTTGCATATCTCCACTTAGCATTTGGATATTTATATTGTGGGAATATTGCTTGTTTTGTTGGTTTATTATTAGCATTAAATCTTATAACATGGTCTATTAATATTCCGTTTGCTACACCATGTTGTATGTGGTGTTCTGAACCTAATTTATGAGCCATTGAGTGGCAAATTCCTAAGAAAGCATTAGCAAATGCCATTCCTGCCATTGTTGAAGCATGAGCCATTTTTTCTCTTGCTTTAATATTTGTAGTTCCTTCGTTATATGCTTGTGGAAGATATTTAAATACTAATCTTATTGCCTCTAAAGCTAATCCATTAGTAAATTCTGAAGCCATAACTGAAACATAAGCTTCTATTGCATGAACTAAAGCATCTATACCTGAAGAAGCTGTTAATCCCTTTGGCATGTTCATCATAAGTTCAGCATCAACTATTGCCATGTTTGGCATTAATTCAAAGTCAGCAAGTGGATATTTAACTCCTGATTGTTCATCAGTTATAACTGCAAATGGAGTTACTTCTGAACCAGTACCAGCTGATGTTGGTATTGAAACCATCATTGCTTTTTCACCCATTTTAGGGAATGGACATATTCTCTTAGTAATATCCATAAATGTCATAGCTAAGTCATGGAAGTTAGCTTCTGGATGTTCATATAATACCCACATAATCTTAGCAGCATCCATTGGAGAACCTCCACCTAGAGCTATAATTACATCTGGGTTGTATGATCTCATAAGCTCAGCACCTTTTTTAGCTGATCCTAATGTTGGGTTTGGTTCAACATCTGAGAATATTCTAAAATCTATTCCGTTTTCTTCTAATACTTTTGTTATTTTATCAACGTATCCAAGTTCAGATAATACATTATCTGTTACTATGAATGCCTTTTTCTTGTTCATAGCTGCAAGTTGTGGAAGTGACATAGCTAATGAACCATATTTGTAGAATACTTGTTGAGGTGCTTTAAATAGAAGCATGTTTTCTCTCCTTTCAGCAACGCTTTTTACGTTTAATAAATGTTTAGGTCCTACGTTTTCTGAAACTGAGTTTCCTCCCCATGAACCACAACCTAGTGTTAAAGATGGTGCTAATTTAAAGTTATAGATATCTCCTATAGCTCCTTGAGTTGATGGCATATTGATTATTGTTCTACCAGTTTTCATAGTAGCCCCAAATTTTAAAACTCTATCTTTTGATACTTGAGTGTTTGTATATAAAACTGAAGTGTGACCAAATCCACCAAGTTCAACTAATCTTTCAGCTTTTGCTAAAGCTTCTTCAAAGCTTTCTACTCTGTACATTCCAAGTACTGGTGATAATTTTTCATGTGAGAACTCTTCTTCAAGTTCAACTGATTCAACTTCTCCAATTAAAACTTTAGCATCTTCTGGAACTGTGATTCCAGCTAATTGTCCTATTTTAAATGCTGTTTGACCAACTATATCCGCATTTAATCTTCCGTTTTTAACTATTGTTTTTCTTACCTTATCTACTTCATCACCTTTTAAGAAGTATGCTCCTCTTTCTATGAATTCTTTTCTAACCGCATCATAAACTGAATCCATAACTATAACTTCTTGTTCTGAAGCACAGATAACTCCGTTATCAAAGGTCTTAGACATTAATATTGAACTTACTGCCATTTTTATGTGAGCTGTATCATCAATTATTGCTGGTGTATTACCTGCTCCAACTCCTATTGCTGGTTTTCCTGATGAGTATGCAGCTTTAACCATTCCAGGGCCTCCAGTTGCTAAAGTTATGTCACATTCTGACATTACTTTTTGGCTCATTTCTAATGATGGTTCATCTATCCATCCTATTATATTTTTAGGTGCTCCAGCTTTAACAGCTGCATCTAAAACTATTCTTGCCGCTTCAATAGTAGCTTCCTTAGCTCTTGGATGTGGTGAGAAGATTATACCGTTTCTAGTTTTTAAGCATATAAGTGCTTTAAATATAGCTGTTGATGTTGGGTTTGTAGTTGGAACTACAGCTGCAACAACACCTATTGGTTCTGCAACCTTTGTTATACCAAAAGCAACATCACTTTCTATAACCCCACAAGTCTTTTCATTTTTATATTTATTATATATATACTCAGAAGCAAAGTGATTTTTTATAACTTTATCTTCTACAATTCCCATTCCTGATTCTTCAACTGCCATTTTAGCTAATTTTATTCTAGCATTGTTAGCAGCTAAAGCTGCTTCTCTAAATATTTTGTCTACTTGTTCTTGAGTATAAGTTGAAAATATTCTTTGAGCTTCTCTTATTTGTTCAATTTTTACTAAAAGTTCGTCCATATTTGTTACTTTCATAAATATCACATATTATAAAGAAATTTCTTTATAATAATCTCCTTTCTTCTTCTGTATTATAATAAATATTAAAATTTAATTTACATCTTATTATTACTATAGTATTTGTTATTATTAAATTTAAAATACTATGTCATTTGTTATTATTTTAACTACTAATTCTAAAAAATATATGAGGGATAGCTTATTTTTATCGCTATCATCCCTTGCATATTTATATTATCACATATTTTTATATAATACTAGTTTTTTTTTTCACATTGTCGTTATTTTTTTAACTTATTTTTTTGAATATATTAGGTTAGTTCCCTCCATCTCCTATATCCTCCTAAAAGCTTATATTCTTTAGTATTATTACTTACTATTTTTAAAGTTTCTCTTATATTTTCACTTTTTACATTTCCATCAATATCAATATAGAAATAATAATTAAAAGACCCATCACCTATAGGTCTTGATTCTATTTTAATCATATTTATATTATTATCATGAAAAGCCTTAAGCTCTCTATATAAATCCCCTGGGATATTTCCTAAGCTAAAAGAAATACTTATTTTATCGCACTCTTCACTACTTTCAAATTGTCTTCCTATTACTATAAATCTAGTATAATTTTTTTTATAATTATTTATAGCCTCCTTTAATACTTCTAACCCATAAATATCACCCGCTCTTTTACTTCCTATAGCAGCCTTTGTTTTATCAAAGGATTCGCTTACATACTCAACACTAACTGCTGTATTATGATATGGAATAAGCTTAATATCACTTTTCAAAGAGCTTAAAAATTTACTGCTTTGCTCAAAACCTTGACTATGAGAATATATTTCTTTTAATTGATCTATTTTTGCATCTTTAAATCCTAAAAGATTGTGTTCTATTTTAATTAATGTTTCCCCAACTATAAAAAATCCATACTCTCTTAAAAGGTCATAAACCTTAGTGATAGACCCTGTTGTAGTGTTTTCTATTGGTAATATTCCATAATCTACCTCTCTATCCTTAAGAGCCTTAAAAACATCTTCAAACTCCATATAATTTTTTTTATTATACTCATCACCAAAATATTTAACTAAAGCTTCTTCACTAAAAGAACCCAATGTTCCCTGATACCCTATAATCTTTTCTTTATTTCCTAACATAAATTTCCTCTCCTTACTTAATCCTTTTATATTTTATTATAAATTATCAATATTCACCTTGATATTTAGGTTTATTTTAAATGAGTGTTTATTTTACTAGATATAAAGGAATATTTTAAGGACAATTAGAATTTCTTTACCTTTCAAATAAAATTTCTAATATTTTAACTTAGTGAGTTATACAAATTAAATAATTTTATAAAAAAATAATAAGAATTCTTTGCGTAATTAAACTAGTTATTGAAAAGTTTAAAAATCAACACTGTACTAAAAAAACATCATTCCAACTACAAATATAGCCATTATTATAGCTACCATATCTGCCATAATAGCTCCCCAAAGTGTATGTCTTATTTTTTTTACACCAACAGCTCCAAAGTAAACTGTTATTGTATAGAATATTGTTTCAGTACCTCCCATTATTACAGAAGCTATTAACCCTGTCTTAGTATCCGCTCCTACACTATTTATTATTTCTGTAAAAATTCCAAGAGCACCACTACCTGATAATGGCTTTATAAATACTAAAGGAACTAACTCCTCAGGAAGCCCTATTAAATTAACTACTGGCGCAAAAAAATTATTAAGTAACTGTAAAAGATTAGCGTCCTTAAATATCCTTACAGCTATAAGCATAGCAAGAAGTGGCGGAAATATTCTTATGCAAACCTTAAGTCCATCCTTTGCTCCCTCTATAAACCACTCATAAACTTTAACCCCTTTAAACATACCATAACAGACTATTACTAAAAGTATTAATGGAACTATACTACTTGATAAATAACTCCCCATAATACACCTCTAAAAATATCTTTGAAGTATCTTGCAACAAATTATACCAACAATACATGCAGTTGCTGTTGATACTATTGCAGGAAGTATTATAATGGCTGGATTACTAGACCCTGCAGCTGCCCTTATAGATATTACAGTAGATGGTATAAGCTGAATGCAACAAGCATTCATTACTAAAAAAAGAGCCATATCATTTGATGCAGTTCCCTTTTTATTATTTATGTTATTTAACTCCTCCATTGCTTTTATGCCAAAAGGAGTTGCTGCATTTGAAAGACCCAGCATATTAGCAGTTAGATTCATAATAATGGCCCCCATTGCTTCTTCACTTTTAGAACTTTCTCTAAAAAGCTTCTTTAATATAGGTTTTAAAAGTTTAGCAATCTTTGCTGTTAATCCACTCTTTTCTGCTACCTTCATGACCCCACACCAAAAACACATAATTCCAACTAAGGATATTATAAACTTTGTAGCACTATCACTAGATTCAATAATCCCATTTGATATAACCTGCCCATTTCCAGTTATAATGCCAAAAACTATTCCTGATGCTATAATGAAAAACCATATGTAATTTATCATATTTCTCTCCCTTTTATTAATTCCATACTAAATATATGCCTTGCATTAACTTTTTAGTAGTGATAACATAAAACTAAATTTACATTTTATTTAAAGGAGAATTTTTTTATGAAGGTAACATAACTGTTAAAAGAAGTTTATAAAAACATATAAAATATAATAACAGTTAAGCCTCGTACATTCAGAAATGAGTGTAGGACACAATTTTAAAACCAGTAATCCCTAAAGCCTTGTTACTACAATAAAACATGAAATATAGTTTTATGAATGTTGCGAAAGCCAAAACAACAACAAGGATTTTTATATGGTTAAATCCTAAGTAAAAGATACAATGGGTGTTTGGTCGCCAAGCTCTGAATAGGAGAAGGTCAAACGACTATCCCGCAAGGGAGTACACTATAAGTTTTTGATAGTGGAAATGGATTGCCCCTAACATGTAATGATGAGGGTGAAGAAATAGTCTACGCACGTTCTGAAAAGAAGTGGTCATTAGGGTGACCGAAATGGCATCATATAAGTAGCGTTATATGGTAAATAAAATAAGAGTTTGTAAAAGAGTAGAAATTAATCTACTTTATAATTTTTAAGTACCAATTTAAAATAATTTTTATCAAAAAGCCTTCACATTGGTATTAAACCATTAAGGAAAAGTTTTTAAATTATTTAAGTCCTTGATATTAAAATAATCATATCAATTTAATGGGGTATCTAAAAAGCCAAGATTTAAAAGTAGAAAATCTAAATTTAGTTTTTACAATGATACTGCTAAAGTAAAGTTTTACGAGAACCAAGTAAAACTAGAAAGTATAGGACTCATGCCTTTAGCAGAAACAAATAGAATACCACTAAATTGTAAAATATTAAATCCTAGAATATCTTTTGATGGAATTAAATTTTGGATATC
>JAUNBX010000047.1:6968-15062 GCA_030526875.1 Clostridium perfringens
ATTGTAAAATATTAAATCCTAGAATATCTTTTGATGGAATTAAATTTTGGATATCTGTAACTTGTGTTTTGGAACATAGGCAAAAAAGGTTACCTAAAACAGAAGCTATAGGTATAGATATGGGAATAAAAACATTAATGGTTTGTTCAAATGGAATGAGTTTTAAAAGAGTTAACACTAAAAAAGAGAAGAAAAAACTTAAAAGACTTCAAAAAAGAGCTAGTAAATTTTATGAGAACATGAAAATAAATAAATCATATGAAAAATCTAAAAATCTTTTAAAACTTGAAACCTTAATACTAAAACAACACCAAAGAATATCCAATGTAAGACTAAATAACATTCATCAAGCTACAACTAAACTTATAAAATTAAATCCTAAAGCTATAGTTATAGAAGATTTAAATGTTAAAAGTATGATGAGTAACAAGCATTTATCAGAAAAAATTGCAGACTGTAGTTTCTATGAAATTCGCAGACAGTTAGAATATAAATCTAAATGGAATGATATAGAATTTATAGTTGCTGATAGACGGTTTCCTTCATCAAAAACTTGTAGCTATTGTGGTTACAAAAAGCCTAAACTTAGTCTTTCAGAAAGAACATTTAAATGTGAATGTTGCAAAAAAGAACTTGATAGAGATTATAATGCAAGTTTAAACTTAAAGGATTTAGCAATGTAACTAAAACTACATTCTAAATATGTACCTAGACGTTACTAGGGAGTTTAAGCCCTTGGAGTGTTATAACAAACTAAAGTAGTATATTTCTTATGAATTTACGAAATAGGACACTATGAATTGGGAAATAAAGTTTTAGTCTATTTGTAGACTTTTATTAACTTTTATTAACGGAAGATAATTTAAAACTAGCTCAACAAGAAGTGGAAGATGCTTTAAAGACTGTGGAAAATTTAGAGCAAATATTAGATTCAAGTGACTTGTCAAAGGAAGTTTTAAAAGAACAGTTCGTTTCCCTTACAAAAAAGGTTCAAGATTTAGAAAGTATTCTTAAAACTGAAGGTATTTTATAATAAAATAAATAAAAAAAGCAGAAGAATTTATTTCTTCTGCTCTTTTTATTGCTATCAATTTAAAATATTTTTATAACTATTTACAACTATCTCTTTCAACTAAGCTATAGTTTAGTACAAAATGTCCTTCTTCTAAAACTTTATTATTTATAAGTTTTATAAGCATTCTCATTGCAACAGAACCCATATCATACATTGGTTGATGGACTGTTGTTAATTTAGGATAGAAAGCTCTTGCAAGGTCTATATCATTAAATCCTGTAACACTTACATCTTCAGGAACCTTTAATCCTTTATCTCTTAAAGCATTTATTGCACCCATAGCAATTTCATCTGATGCACAAACTATTGCTTCTGGTTTTTCTCCTCTATTCATTATTTCCATAACACCTTTATACCCAGTTTCCACCTTTAAATTATGAAAATAAGTAAGTTCTTCTCTAAAATCTATGTTACTTTCTTCTAGAGCACTTTTATATCCTGCATATCTTTTTCGCCATGCATTGTTATCGTCTCTACTAACACCTATGAATGCTATATCCTTAATTCCTTTATCTATTAAGTATTTAGTTGTTTCATATGTAGCCTTTATATTATCTATTGTAACACTTGGTAAATTAGCATTTTTATCATCTGTTTCAACTAAAACTGTTTTAACATCTAACTCATTTATTAAGTCTAAAATATCATCTTCTAATGAAGAACTCATATAAAGAACTCCATCAACCATTTTTTCTTTAAGAACTCTTAAGTATTCTTTTTCTTTATCTATATCAAAATCTGAGTTACAAAGCATAACATTATAATCATAAATGTTTGCTACATCCTCAGCACCTCTAACTATTTCAGGATAAAATTGATTTGATATATCAGGGATAAGTATTCCTATTGTTCTAGTTCTTTGAGTTTTTAAGCTTCTAGCAACAATATTAGGTCTATAACCTAATTTTTTTATTGCCTCTACAACCTTTTTCTTAGTTTCTTCGTTTACTACATCTATATCGTTTAGTACTCTTGATACAGTAGCAATAGATACACCTGCTTCTCTTGCTACATCTTTAATTGAAGCTGCCATTTGATTCATCTCCTTTAAATATTTTTAAATTAACTAATTTCACTTTTTTCGCCAATAATCTATTATAATATCTAGTTTCGTTTTATACAAGAGATTGTATAATTATCTCTTTTTCTATTATTTTACTCAAAAAACTTAATATCTAATCTAATTAACTTTAATTATTAAAAATCAGGGTTATAAATACCCCATGTTAAACTGTAATTCAATTGGTCTACTAATAATATTAATACGTTTTAGTTAACTATGCAATTAATTGTATCACTAAATCATTAAAAAATATAATAATTTTAAAAAAGAGCATTAGCCCTAAAGTTTTTAAAGCCAATACTCTTTTTATTAATACTAGTTTACACTAAATTCTTTCAACAGTTATACTTAAGTTTTCACCATTTATTACAGTGTCTACATAATTTTTGTCACTACCATAAATAACTTTTTCTGTTAAAGTATCTTTCTTTATTGTATCTTCAAACTTTTTAACAACTTCTATAAGCATATCATTGTTAGCTAGGTAAAGAGTTATTCTATCTAAAACTTCAAAGCCACTTTCTTTTCTCATGTTTTGAATTTTGGATATTATTTCTCTTACATGACCTTCTTCTCTTAACTCATCAGTTATAGTAGTATCTAAAACTACACCGATTTGTCCTTCACCTGCGAAGGCATATCCTTCTAAACCTTGCATTGTTACAAGCAGATTTTCTTTATTAAGTTCAATCTCTACTCCATTAACATTTATAACTTCTACTTCACCATTTTGAAGCTTTTGTGCAAGTTCCATTTGATTTTTACTAGCTATTTCTTTTCTTATTCCAGGTATAAGCTTACCATAAGCCTTTCCTAAAACAGGTAGGTTAGGTTTTATTTCAAACTTAACATGTTCTGAAAGGTCAGCCCCAAATTGAACTGTCTTTATATTAAGCTCATCTTTTATGATATCTCCATAATATTTTGGAAGAGCATCTGTTGATATTAACATTTCTGAAAGTGGCTGTCTATTCTTAATGTTAGCAGCATTTCTAGCACTTCTTCCAAGCTTAACTAATCTATATGCTAAGTCCATTTCTTTTTCTAGGTCTTTGTTTATAGCCTCTTCTGAAACCTTTGGCCATACACATAGATGAACACTTTCTTTAGCTTCTTTATCTAAATTAACTACTAAGTTTTGATAGATTTCTTCTGTTACAAATGGAACAAAAGGAGCAGCTACTTTAACTAATGTAGTTAATACTCTATATAAAGTTGTATAAGCACCTATCTTATCATCAGTTAATTCTTCTGACCAGAATCTTGCTCTATTTCTTCTTACATACCAGTTTGATAACTCATCTGTAAACTCTTCAATTTCTAAAGCAGCTTGAGTTATTCTGTAGTTTTCTAAATGTTCATCAATATCTTTAACTAAAGTATTAAGCTTTGACATCATCCATTTATCCATTACATTATCTGATACGAAATCCTTGTAGTCTAGAGGATTAAAGTTATCAAGTTCTGCATATAAAACATAGAATGAGTATACATTCCATAATGTGCTTAAGAACTTTCTTTGAGTTTCTGCAACATCATCTATTGAGAATCTTGTTGGAAGCCATGGAGCACTTGCAGTATAAAAATGCCATCTTGTAGCATCTGCACCTTGAGTATCTAAAACGCTAAATGGATCAACTACATTTCCTTTAGATTTTGACATCTTTAAGCCTTTTTTATCAAGAACGTGACCTAAAACTATACAGTTTTCAAATGGATTTCTATCAAATATTGCTGTTGATATAGCAAGTAATGTATAGAACCATCCTCTTGTTTGGTCTACAGCTTCTGATATAAATTGAGCTGGGTAGTTTTCTTCAAATAATTCTTTGTTTTCAAATGGATAATGATGTTGTGCAAATGGCATTGAACCTGAATCAAACCAACAATCAATAACTTCTGCTGTTCTCTTCATTTCTTTTCCACATTTCTCACATGTTACATGAACATTATCTATAAATGGTTTATGAAGCTCTATTCCATCTGGAACATTTATTCCTTTAGCTTTAAGTTCTTCAACACTTCCTATACAATCTCTATGACCACATTCACACTCCCATATTGGAAGAGGAGTTCCCCAGTATCTATCTCTTGATATTCCCCAGTCAATAACATTTTCTAAGAACTTACCAAATCTACCTGTTCTTATATTGTCTGGATACCAGTTTATTTTATCGTTGTTTACTAATAACTTATCTCTAAGAGTTGTCATTGCAACAAACCAGCTTTCCTTTGGATAGTAAAGAAGTGGTGTGTCACATCTCCAACAGTGTGGATATGAGTGAAGATGTTTTTCAGCTTTAAATAATTTATTGTTTTCTTCAAGCCATTTACAAATACTTTCATCACATTTCTTAACGAATTTACCTGCCCATGGAGTAACTTCTTCTACGAATTTACCTTCTCTATCAACTAAGTTTATGAAAGTAATTCCATTAGCCTTAGCAACTAAACTATCGTCTTCACCATAAGCTGGTGCTATATGAACTACACCAGTACCATCTGATAAAGTTACATAATCACCATGAATTACTTCAAAGGCTTTTCCTTCAACTTTTCCAAAAGGCATTAGTTGTTCATACTTAGTTCCAAGAAGTTCAGTTCCAGAGAATTCTTTAACTATTTCAAAATCTTCTCCTAAAACTTTTGGTGCTAAGTCTTTAGCTAATATAAATATTTCTTCTCCAACTTTAGCTTCTACATATGTATATGCTTTGTTTATACATAAAGCTAAATTTGATGGTAATGTCCAAGGAGTTGTTGTCCAAGCTAATATATATTTATTATCTTCTCCTGCTACTTTAAATTTAGCAATTGCAGTTAAGTCTTTAACATCTTTATATCCTTGAGCAACTTCGTGAGAAGATAAAGCAGTTCCACATCTTGGGCAGTAAGGCATAACCTTGTGACCTTTATATAAAAGATCCTTATCCCACATTTGTTTCAAGGCCCACCATACTGATTCTATATAGTCATTGTGGTAAGTTACATATGGATGTTCCATATCTACCCAATATCCTATTTGGTCAGTCATTTTTTCCCACATGCTTACATAAGTAAACACACTTTCTTTACATTCTTTAACGAATTTCTCAACGCCATATTCTTCTATTTGAGGCTTTCCTGAAATTCCAAGTTTCTTTTCTATTTCAAGCTCAACAGGTAACCCATGAGTATCCCATCCTGCTTTTCTTATAACTTTATATCCCTTCATAACTTTGTATCTTGGGATAATATCCTTCATAACTCTTGTTAAAACGTGTCCTACATGAGGCTTTCCATTTGCAGTTGGAGGACCATCATAGAAAGTGAAATATTCACCATCTTTATTCATATCAAAATTTCTTTGTTTTATATCTTTTTCTTTCCAAAGGTTTGCTACGTCTTTTTCAACACCAACAAACCCTGACTTTGGAAGTTCTACTTTTTTGTACATGTATAAACCCCTTTCATTAAGTAAATATATATTATAATAATTAATTATTTTCTTACTAATTAATTATTTGCTTACTAAGTAAATTTTAGACAGTTATATTAAAAATCCTTCAAAAAACAAAAAACCCCGCCCTACCTAAAGGACGAAGTATATTCGCTGTACCACCTAAATTGCATAGTTCTTCTTAGCAAAATTTTAAAAATCATAAATCAACTGATTTTTTCTTGCTAAGTCTCATAAAAGCACATATTATGCCTTAATCCTGTAACGTGGATAAACGGGATAACTTAATTAAAGATAAAATCTTGTTCAGCATCCAACTCCCAGGTGATATTCCTTAAACCTTCCTATGATTTTTCACCAACCAATCACTCTCTAAAAGGTTTTAATTTAAGTACTTGCCCTGATCACAGTCGTTAAAAAAATTATATAATAGCCACCCAAAAAAGTCAACAAACTCTAAGGTTCTATTTTCTTGTACTTTAATAGAAAAATTCCTAATAAAACAAGTAAAGTTTCTCCAAATAGCACCAAAATATTATTTACTACAACCCCAGTTTTAGGCAATGTGTTTTTAGCATTATCACTGTTTTTAACACTACTTTCATTATTATTGCTAGATATAACTGAAAGTGAATTTTTATCCTCATCTTTCTTAATATCTTCATCATATGAACTTTCCTCTTTTTTTAAATACCCAACTACGCTGCTAGATTTATTATTAAAATCAGCTTCTACTTTTACAATTAAATTTTCTAAGCCTACATCCTTTAACTTTTTTTGTTCTTCATCACTTAAGATAACTGTATACACTCCACCTAGTAAAGTGTCATCTTTTCCTAGTTCTAAAATTTCTCCTGATATACTTGTTATATTTTCTAAATATAAATACTTATTTAAAGCTTTATTCTTTGTTAGTAAAATCTCCTTACCCTTTGTATTATTTCCTATATATATTTTCAAATCATTTTGATCTTCTTTTAAATCTAAATCATTGTCTATTTTAAAAGTTATTTTTAATTCTTCATTACTATTTTTTGTGATCTCTAAATCTGAAATATTAACTTTTATATTAGATGAACTATTGTTATCCTTTTTATTCTCTAAATCAACCAAGTCTAGTTCATTTCCACCCTCACCTGTTTGCTCTTCATGATTAATATAATTTTTATTATTGTAAGGTAAAATACTTTTAGATATTATGTTATCCTGTAATAAATCATCTACTACTAAAGTCTCATCATCTAAATTATTGATATTACTTTTATATTTATCCAAGTTAATTTCATTGTTTATACACTCATAATCATTGTCCTCTATATTACTTATAGTATAACTTTCATCAAAATCAATATGCTCTTGGAAAATAGAATTTGATTCATCACCACTATTATTATTTTCACTAACTAAAATACTATTATCTTCTAATATTTCTTCTGAGAAACTACTAGAATAACCATCGTTTTCTCCATCTTCTCTATTTGAGTTCTCAAATTCTTCTTGAAAACTATCATCAACTAATTCATTCATGATACCCTCTTTATTTAAGTAGTTTACAAATTCATTTAAGAGTTCTAAATTTTTCTCTACAAAGTCTTCATCTACATCATCTGTACTTTCAAAAGAAATATTATATTCTTCCTGTAAGAATTCATAAAACTTTTGATTTTTTAAAATATCTTCCTCATAATTTATATCTACAATTTCTTTATAAATTTTATCATCTTTTTCTATATATATTTTATCTATAACTTCTTGTACACTAATAGCTTCAACACTATAAGAAATAGCTAAATTCAAATATATAAGTATCATTAAAATGGCTGTGGCTTTTCTCTTCATACCCTTTTCTCCTAACTAACAATTATCTTTTAGCTTAAATATTAGCCATAATAGCATTTAATTAAACAATAAATCCTAAAATATTTTATTAATAAATAATATTTATTAATAATTATTATTCTTTATTTTTATAATTTATTTTGTTATAATATATTTAACTTATAAGTTATGTTTTCAATAAATGCTAATTTTTAATAGATATTTTTAAAATATAACTAATCTTTATAAAAAGATAAATTGAGAATTGGAGAATAAATTTATGGATAATACAGAATTACAACAATCAGTTTTAGATAAAATGACTAAAGTTTGCGTATGTAAGGTTATATCAAGAGCTAAAATCAAAGAATCAATAAAATCTGGTTCTACTACTTTAGATGCAGTTATTAAAGATACTGGAGCTTGTACTGGTTCTTGTAAAGGTGCTAGATGCAAACACACTATAGAAAATCTAATTAATGAAATAACAAACAATTAAAGTTCCTAAACTAACTATACAAAAAAACAAGTGTTGATATTAGATAACGTTTACTTAATATCAACACTTATTTTTTAAGGCTTTGTTTTATTACAAAATTAATCTTTAACAAATAATAAAAATATTTAGAAAATTTAATAACTATTACTAAACTTAAAACAAAGCCTTCTAATATTTATAATCTGATATTTATAATCTAA
>JAUNBX010000047.1:15162-18462 GCA_030526875.1 Clostridium perfringens
TACTAAACTTAAAACAAAGCCTTCTAATATTTATAATCTGATATTTATAATCTAAAATTTTTTAATCACTACTTTCACTTATAATTATATCTGCCATTCTACAAGTTCCATATCTTTAGCCCATGCTGAGCAACTTCTTGGATATCCTTGGCTTGTATTATTTCCAACAACGTAAGTCCTTTTCAGATCAAAGCAATTGTTTTTAACAGTTTTATATCCTTTTAATATATATTGTATTCTATCTTCAAAAACAGACTTTAACCCAGTTGGTGGTTCCCCCCAAGCAAAAATAATATGATTGCAATCTATCATTTCTTCAAATATTACTAAATCATTTTTTATAAACTCTTGATTTTGCCATATTCCTTCGTTGCCTAATAGAAATAACTCTCCTTTGTTTTTAAATACTTCTTCTAAAGCATATTTGGTGTATTCGATAGATGGGAAAACAAAAACAAAGCTAATATTTTTTATTCCTCCAAACTCTTCATCATGTTCTAAAAGATACTTAGTTGCTCTTTTTAGACTTTTCATTGAATCTTCTAATTGATAAGGTTTTGGTGCCTTTGCTACAACAAGTACTGAATTTTTATTTTTCTCATTTATAGAAATAGATATTTTAAATATTCTATCTCCTTCTTCATCAATTATCTTTTTTATGTTATTATCGTTAAAAAACTTAAAATGATTATTCTTTTGCATATTAAATTCCCCTTTATACTCATATTGTATTTTGAAAATTATAACAACCTAATTTTAAAGTATGATATAAATTCCCACAAAGTATGTGGCAATTTACTATCATACTTATTTAGCATAATTTAAATATATGCATAACTTAAGATTATTGTTTCTTACTTTCTTCTATTTTTTGAGCTAAGTCATTTAGATATTCCCATCTTTCATACTTAAACTCTAAATTCTTCTCAGCCTCTTCTTTTTCCTTCATAAGTTCTTGAAGTTTTGGAAAATTGCTAGAATGTTTGCTCATCTCTTTATCTAAATCTAATATCTTATTTTCTAGAGCTTCTATCTCCTCATCAATAGTTTCAAATTCTTTTTGTTCTTTAAAACTAAACTTTAACTTTTTTTCTCTAACCTTTTCAGTTTTATCCACAGAAGTTTTAATTTTATCCACAACTTTTTCTTCTTTACTAACAACTTCTTCTCTTTCCTTGTGGATTAAATAATCGCTGTAATTTCCTTCATATTTCTTTATCTCACCATTTCCTTCATAGGAAAATATTTTATTACAAATTCTATCTAAAAAATATCTATCATGAGATACTGTTATAACTGCACCATTAAAATCATCTAAATAATCTTCTAAAATATTTAATGTTTCTATATCTAAATCATTTGTAGGTTCATCTAAAAGAAGTACATTTGGAGCTTCCATAAGGATTTTCAAAAGATGAAGTCTTCTCCTTTCTCCACCAGATAGTTTCCCAATTAAAGTCCACTGCATAGTTCCATCAAATAGAAACTTTTCGCACATTTGAGATGCAGTTATTCTATCTCCTGTTGCTGTTTGAAGATATTCACCAGACTCTCTAACATATTCTAAAACCCTAATATCAGGATTCATATGACTATCATCTTGAGAGAAACAACCAATCCTTACTGTTTCACCTTTTACAACTTCTCCACTGTCAGGAGTTAATTTTCCTTCTAAGATTTTTATAAGAGTTGATTTTCCAACTCCATTTTGTCCAACTATACCTATTCTATCATTTCTTAAGACTATATAGTTAAAATCACTTATTAATTTTTTATGGTCAAAAGCCTTTGAAATATTGTAAAGTTCTATTATTTTTTTCCCAAGTCTACTACTCATAACAGAAATTTCAACATTATCATTACTAGCTAATGATTCTTTAGAAGTTAAATCATGAAATCTATCAAGTCTTGCCTTTTGTTTAGTACTTCTAGCTTTTGCACCACGCCTTACCCAAGCTAGCTCTTTTCTTATAAGATTTTGCCTTTTATCTTCATTTGCTTGTTCAATTTCTAATCTTTCTATTTTCTTCTCTAAAAACATGGAATAATTTCCATCATAACTGAATAATTTTCCTCTATCTAGCTCTAAAATTCTATTAGTTACTCTATCTAGAAAATATCTATCATGGGTAATCATTAAAAGAGCACCTTTTCTTTTATTTAAATGTTCCTCTAACCAACTTATTGTGTCATTGTCTAAATGGTTTGTAGGCTCATCTAAAATTAAAAGTTCACATGGAGTTATAAGGGCTGAGGCTAACATTACCCTCTTTTTTTGCCCTCCAGATAAATTCCCTACTTTAGCATTAAAATCTTCTACCCCAAGCTTTGTTAAAACTATTTTAGCTTCACTTTCTAAATCCCAAAGATTTAAATTATCTATTTTTCCTTGAAGATCTATAAGCTTTTTATGTAAAACTTCATCTGTTGCACCTAAATTTATCTTTTCTAAAACTTCTTCATATTCTCTTATAATTTGCATTTCCTTAGAGTTTCCTCTAAAAACTTGTTCTATAACAGTTAGTTCATTATCATATGCAGGACTTTGAGATAAATATTCTATTCTAACTCTATTTCCTTTTGTAACAGTTCCACTATCACACTCTTCTACTCCTGCTATAATTTTCAAAAAAGTAGACTTTCCTGTTCCGTTTACACCAATAAGACCTATCTTTTCACCTTCATTTATTCCTAAAGATATGTTATTAACCAAAACCTTTTCTGAATAGCTTTTAGTTATATTTTCTAACGTAATTAAATTCATTTTTATCATCCTTTTCTAAGAATATTAACTTCATTATAATATAAGGTTTAACTTTATTAAAGGATTTATAAATATTAAACAAATAAACTCTTTCATTATTTGTAAAATAAATTTAAAAGCATACTTTGCTATAATATTGATTTTAAATAAAAAAGCTCTAACAACTCTTTACAAAATTAAGATAATTCTTAATACTTTTTAAAACAAATAATTATTTAAAACACATCAATTTTAAATAATTATATAGCTTAAAATTTATTAGGTTTAAATCTATAATAAAACACTAAATATTATGTTATAATCTTTAAAGCTAATAGTTTGAGAGGAGAAAATTTTATGGCAAGTAAATTTTATTTACATCAAGGAAAAAACAAAAGAGTAGAACAAGGTAGACCATGGGTTTATATTGATGAAATCAATGAATATGATGGTGATTATGAAAATGGGGATATAGTTGAGGTTTATAATCATAAAGGCTATTTTTTAGGAAAAGGCTACATAAATGATAGAAGTAAAATAACAATTAGAATAATGAC
>JAUNBX010000006.1:0-18528 GCA_030526875.1 Clostridium perfringens
GAAGAACTGTAGGTTCTGGAGTTGTTACTAAAATAATAGAATAATTTGATTTTATGTTATATTAAGATCTTAATTAGAAAAAGATAGATGGAATTTTCCATCTATCTTTTTTTATGATATAAACAGGTTATATCATATGAATAGTATTTTATTTAAATAAATAAAAGTTTTTTAGATATAAGATAAATATAAATTTTAAAATATATCTCAATACTTATTGAAATTTTGAAAAAAAGTAGTATAATAAAAAAATATGTAACGAAGGTTAAAATACTGTGCATATTAAAAAATACAAATTATTCAATTAAATAGTAAATAAATAAATTTATGTAGAATAAATATTAATTTAAGAAAAAATACTTGAAATAAAATAATATGCATAGTATAATGAAGAAGTTGTAAAGCGAACAGTGATGAATCAAGAGGTTGCCGGACTTCCGGGTAATTCTTGATGAGTATGTCAGGATCTAGAATCCGACGACAGGGGTTCTGCAAATGTGTCTAAAGTTTATGAAACACCAGGGACAGTTTATAGAACAGCCGCTGTTGTGCGTTAGAAGTAAAGCGTACATGAAAAGGAGGGAACCAAATGTCAAAACAAAAAATAAGAATAAGATTAAAAGCATTTGATCATACAATATTAGATCAATCAGCTGAAAAAATCGTTGAGACTGCTAAATCTACAGGTGCTAAGGTTGCTGGACCAGTTCCACTACCAACTGAGAAAGATGTTATAACTATCTTAAGAGCTGTACATAAGTACAAAGATTCAAGAGAACAGTTTGAAATCAGAACTCATAAGAGATTAATCGACATAGTTAATCCATCACCAAAAACTGTTGATGCATTAATGAGATTAAACTTACCTGCAGGCGTAGATATTGAAATAAAACTATAATAATTTCTAAGATTGCAAAAATGAACTGTTATGATTGTGTAACAATCCGCTAATAAGTTTAGGAGGTGTAGCTAGATGAAAAAAGCTATAATAGGAAAGAAAATAGGAATGACTCAAATATTTGATGAAAATGGAAAAGTTGTTCCAGTAACAGTTGTGGAAGCAGGTCCATGTGTTGTTGTTCAAAAGAAGACTGTAGAATCAGACGGATATGAAGCAATACAAGTTGGATTTGGTGACTTAAGAGAAAAATTAGTGAATAAGCCTAAAAAAGGTCATTTCGCTAAAGCTGGAGTATCAGTAAAAAGAAAATTAAAAGAATTCAGATTAGAAGATATATCTACTTACAATGTTGGAGATGAAATAAAAGTTGATATATTTGAAGCTGGAGATAAAGTTGACGTATCAGGAGTATCTAAAGGTAAAGGATTCGCTGGCGTTATCAAAAGATGGAATTTTAATAGAGGACCTATGTCACATGGTTCTAAGTTTAAAAGAGCCGTTGGTTCTATGGGAGCTTCATCAGATCCATCAAGAACATTCAAAAACAAGAAAATGCCAGGACATATGGGAGCTGTAAATACTACTGTATTAAATTTACAAGTTGTTAGAGTAATGTCTGAAAAGAATGTTATTTTAATAAAAGGTGGTATACCAGGACCAAATAAAGGAACAGTAGTTATAAGAAACAGCGATAGAGCTTAATTTCTATAGAAAGGAGGAAACCCAATGCCTACAATAGGATTATTTAATAAAGAAGCAAATAAAGTTGGAGATATCCAATTAAACGATCAAATTTTTGCAGTTGAGGTTAACGCTGATGCAATGCATCAAGTTGTTGTAGCTCAATTAGCTAACAAGAGACAAGGAACTCAATCAGCTAAAACTAGAGCTGAAGTTAGAGGAGGCGGAATTAAGCCTTGGAGACAAAAAGGAACAGGTAGAGCAAGACAAGGTTCTATAAGAGCACCACAATGGATCAAAGGTGGAGTTGTATTTGCACCAAAACCAAGAGATTATAGAATGTCTATACCTAAGACTATGAGAAGAGTTGCTATAACTTCTGCATTAACAAGTAAAGTTGTAGATAATAACATGATAGTTTTAGAAAGCTTAGAATTAGCTGCTCCAAAAACAAAAGAAATGGTTAATGTTTTAAATGCTTTTGAAGCTAAAAAGACTTTAATAGTAACAGCTGAATCAAACGAAAATGTATATAAATCTGCAAGAAACATTCAAGGAGTTGCTGTTTTACCAGTTAACAATATAAATGTTTATGATTTATTAAAGTTTGAAAAGTTAATAATAACTAAGGAAGCTGTAAACAAAATTGAGGAGGTGTACGCATAATGAAATTAACAAGCCATGATATAATCAGAAAGCCAATGATAACTGAAAAAACTATGGCAGCTATGGCAGAAAATAAATACACCTTCATAGTTCATCAAACAGCTAACAAAGTTCAAGTTAAAAGAGCTGTAGAAGAAATTTTCAATGTAAAAGTTGAAGATGTAAAAACTATGAGAGTTGAAGGAAAAACTAAAAGAGTTGGCGTTCATATCGGAAAGAGATCTGACTATAAAAAAGCTATAGTTAAATTAGCTGAGGGAAGTTCTATAGAATTCTTCGAAGGAATGCAATAATTTTAAGCCTTTATTGGTTTAACAACCAGATAAGCGAATAAAAAGGAGGGAATATAATGGCAGTTAAAAAGTTTAAACCAACCACTCCATCTAGAAGACAAATGACTATGCCAACATTTGAAGAAATAACTACAAATGTTCCTGAAAAGTCACTTTTAGTTTCTTTAAGTAAGAATGGTGGTAGAAATGCTCAAGGTAAAATAACTGTTAGACACCGTGGCGGTGGAGCTAAAAGAAAATACAGAATTATAGATTTCAAGAGAAATAAGGATGGTATAGTAGCTAAGGTTGCTTCTATAGAATACGATCCAAATAGATCTGCATATATCGCATTAGTAGTATATGCTGATGGAGATAAGAGATATATACTAGCTCCAGTAGGATTAAAAGTTGGAGATCAAGTTGTATCAGGTGCAGAGGCAGATATAAAACCAGGTAATGCTCTTCCATTAAAGAACATGCCAGTTGGTACTGTTGTTCATAATATAGAGTTACAAGCTGGAAAAGGTGGCCAAATGGTAAGAGCAGCGGGTACTTCAGCTCAATTAATGGCTAAAGAAGGAAACTATGCTACATTAAGATTACCATCAGGTGAAATGAGATATGTTAGAATAGAGTGTAGAGCTACTATCGGAACATTATCTAACACTACACACGATATAGTTAATATCGGTAAAGCTGGTAGAAAAAGACATATGGGATTCAGACCTACAGTTAGAGGTTCTGTAATGAACCCTTGTGACCATCCACATGGTGGTGGAGAAGGTAGATCTCCTATCGGTAGACCAAGTCCAGTTACTCCATGGGGTAAACCAGCACTTGGATACAAAACTAGAAAGAACAAAAAGTACTCAGATAGATTTATCATTAAGAGAAGAAACGACAAATAGTTTGAAGAGAATATTTATTTCTCTTCACAGCTTGGTCGCATAATTAATAGGTTTATGAAGGGAGGCAATTCTAGTGAGTAGATCAATTAAAAAAGGACCTTTCGTACATGTTGGTCTTTTAAATAAGATAGAAGCAATGAATCAAAGTGGAGACAAGAAAGTTGTTAAAACTTGGTCAAGAAGTTCAACTATATTCCCACAAATGATAGGCCACACAATAGCCGTTCATGATGGAAGAAAACATGTTCCTGTATATGTATCAGAAGATATGGTAGGACATAAATTAGGTGAATTCGTATTAACAAGAACTTATAAAGGACACGATTATAACGAAAAGACATCAAAAAGAAAATAATATAATCCCAGAAAGGAGGGCTTTAAATGGAAGCTAGAGCTATAGCTAAGTATGTAAGAATGTCTCCAACTAAAGTAGGAGTTGTTCTTGATTTAATAAGAGGAAAAGATGTTAATGAAGCTTTCGCAATTTTAAAATACACTCCAAGAGATGCAGCAGAGGTAATAAATAAAGTTTTAAAATCAGCTGTTGCTAATGCTGAAAATAACAATGATTTAGATGTAAATAGCTTATTTGTTAGTGAAGCATTTGTAGGTCAAGGACCAACATTAAAAAGATTCAGACCAATGGATCACGGTAAAGCATTCAGAATTAATAAGAGAACAAGTCACATAACAGTGATAGTTAAAGAGAGAGCTTAATATAAAGTAAGGAGGGAAACAGAGTGGGTCAAAAAGTAAATCCTCATGGACTAAGAGTTGGCGTTATAAAAGATTGGAATGCAAAATGGTATGCTGATAAGAAAAATTTCGCTGATAATTTAGTTGAAGATCACAAGATTAGAGAATTTGTTAAAAAAGAACTTTTTAATGCAGGAATATCTAAGATAGAAATAGAAAGAGCTGCAAAAAGAGTTAAATTAAACATATATACAGCTAAACCAGGAGTTATCATCGGAAAAGGTGGTTCTGGTATAGAAAGATTAAAGAAGCAATTATCTAGTATAATAGCTGAAAGAAATGTTTTAATAAACATAGTTGAAGTTAAAAATGTTGAAGCTGATTCTCAATTAATGGCTGAAAACATAGCAGCTCAATTAGAAAAAAGAATATCATTCAGAAGAGCTATGAAGCAAACAATACAAAGAGCTATGAGATCTGGAGCTAAGGGTGTTAAAATCGCTTGTGCAGGTAGATTAGGTGGAGCTGAAATAGCAAGAACTGAACAATATCATGAAGGAACTATTCCACTACAAACTTTAAGAGCTGATATCGATTATGGATTTGCAGAAGCAGATACAACTTATGGAAAAATCGGAATCAAAGTTTGGGTTTATAACGGAGAAGTTCTTCCAACAAAAAAAGTTGAAAAAGAAGAAGTTAGCGAATAGGATGTAATATAAGAAAGGAGGAATTTAATCATGTTAATGCCTAAAAGAGTAAAACATCGTAAGGTTCAACGTGGTAGAATGAAAGGTAAAGCTACTAGAGGAAATTTCCTTGCATACGGAGACTTTGGTATTCAAGCTACATCTTGTGGATGGATAACAAGCAACCAAATAGAGTCTGCCAGAATAGCTATTAATAGATATATAAGAAGAGGCGGTAAGCTTTGGATAAAAATATTCCCAGATAAACCAGTTACTGAAAAACCAGCTGAAACAAGAATGGGTTCAGGTAAAGGTTCAGTAGAATATTGGGTAGCAGTAGTTAAACCAGGTAGAGTTCTTTTTGAATTATCAGGAGTTAACGAAGAAACAGCTAGAGAAGCTATGAGACTTGCTTCACACAAACTTCCTGTAAAGACTAAGTTCGTTACAAGAAGAGATTTTGAGGAAATGGGTGGTGAAGAGTAATGAAAGCTAGAGAAATAAAAGAACTAAGAACAAGTGCTCCTCAAGATTTAAAAGCTAAATTAGATGAATTAAAAGCTGAATTATTCAATTTAAGATTCCAATTAGCTACAGGTCAATTAGAAAACCCAATGAGAATAAGAGAAGTAAAGAAATCAATAGCTCAAATAAAAACTATTATAAGAGAAGAAGAGTTAAAAGTTGAGCTGTAATCCTGAAAGGAGGTTAAATCTGTGGAAAATAGAGCTTTAAGAAAGAATAGATTAGGTAAAGTTGTTTCTGATAAAATGGATAAAACTATCGTTGTTGCAGTAGAAACAAAGGTAAGACATCCACTATACGGAAAAACAGTTAATAGAACTACTAAATTCAAAGTTCATGATGAAAATAATGAAGCTAGAATCGGAGACAGAGTTTCTATAATGGAAACTAGACCATTATCTAAGGATAAAAGATGGAGACTTGTTGAGATAGTAGAAAAAGCAAAATAATATTCTAGAGTCTGAAAGGAGGTTAATATCATGATACAACAACAAACCTTACTAAAGGTTGCAGATAATTCTGGTGCAAAAGAAATTATGTGTATCAGAGTTTTAGGCGGATCTAAAAGAAAATATGGAAATATTGGAGATATAATAGTTGCCAGCGTTAAAAGTGCAACACCAGGCGGAGTTGTTAAAAAAGGCGATGTTATAAAAGCTGTAATAGTAAGATCAGTTAGAGGTTTAAGAAGAGCAGATGGTTCTTATATAAAATTTGATGAGAATGCTGCTGTAATAATTAAAGATGATAAGCAACCAAGAGGAACTCGTATCTTCGGACCAGTTGCAAGAGAGCTAAGAGATAAGGAATTTAACAAAATATTATCATTAGCACCAGAAGTTCTATAATTAAAAGATTAGGAGGTGGCTAAGATGAAGGTACATGTTAGAAAGAACGACACAGTAGTGGTTATATCAGGTAAAGATAAAGGTAAAACTGGTGAAGTTTTAAAAGTTATCCCAAAAACAGGTAGAGTTATCGTTAAGGGTGTTAACATAGTTAAGAAACATCAAAAACCAAATAAACAAAACATGCAAGGCGGTATAGTTGAAATGGAAGCAGCTATAAACAGCTCTAAAGTTATGTTATATTGCGAAAAATGTAAGAAAGCTACAAGAATAAGCAATAAAATAATGGAAGATGGTTCTAAAGTAAGAGTATGTAAGAAGTGTGGAGAAACATTCTAAATTTTGAAAGGAGGTACTTTACATGTTAACAAGACTACAAGAAAGATATGAAAAAGAAGTAGTTCCAGCTATGATGGAAAAGTTCGGATATAAAAATATAATGCAAGTTCCAAAACTTGAGAAAATAGTTATAAACATGGGTGTAGGTGAAGCTAAAGACAATCCAAAAGTTTTAGAATCAGCTGTTAGTGATTTACAATTAATAGCAGGTCAAAAGCCTATATTAACAAGAGCAAAGAAATCAGTTGCTAACTTTAAAATTAGAGAGAATATGGCTCTAGGATGTAAAGTTACATTAAGAAAAGCAAACATGTATGAATTTGCTGACAAACTAGTATCTATAGCTCTTCCAAGAGTTAGAGATTTTAGAGGAGTATCAAGCAAAGCTTTTGATGGTAGAGGAAACTATTCTCTAGGAGTTAAAGAACAATTAATATTCCCAGAAGTTGAATATGATAAAATAGACAAAGTAAGAGGTATGGATATAATCTTCGTTACAACAGCTAACACTGACGAAGAAGCAAGAGAATTATTAAGATTCCTTGGTATGCCATTCGCTCAATAATAAGGAGGGGATACTATGGCTCGTAAAGCAATGATCGAAAAATGGAAAAAAGAACCTAAATATCAAACAAGAGCTTATACTAGATGTAGATTATGCGGAAGACCACATTCTGTATTAAAGAAATTTGGAATTTGTCGTATCTGCTTTAGAGAATTAGCTTATAAAGGTGAAATTCCAGGATGCAAGAAGGCAAGTTGGTAATTATACTAGTATAGTGAAAGGAGGCACAAAATAATGGTTATGACAGATCCTATCGCAGACTTACTAACTCGTATAAGAAATGCGAACGCAGTAAGACATGAAGTAGTGGAAGTACCTTCTTCAACAGTTAAGAAGGCTATAGCAAACATATTATTACAAGAAGGTTATCTTAAAGGAATAGAGGAATTTAACGATGGTGTTGTTCCAATGTTAAGATTATCTTTAAAATATGGTTTAAATAAAGAAAGAGTTGTTACTGGATTAAAGAGAATATCTAAACCAGGATTAAGAGTTTACTGCAAAAAGGACGAAGTTCCTAAAGTGTTAAACGGATTAGGAGTTGCTTTAATATCAACTTCAAAAGGAATATTAGTAGACAGAGAAGCTAGAAAAGCAGGATTAGGCGGAGAAGTTATCTGCTACGTTTGGTAATATAAAGTATAAGAAATATACTTACAGATTGAAATAAATAGATTGAAACATAAAACATTAGATAGATTCAAATTAACAGGAGGTGCAATTATGTCAAGAGTAGGTAAATTACCTATAGCAATCCCTTCTGGAGTGACTGTTACTGTAACACCTGAAAATGTTGTTACAGTAAAAGGCCCAAAAGGTGAGCTAGTAAAAGCTATGCACAAAGACATTACAATAGCTATTGAAGACGCTCAAGTAGTTGTTACAAGACCAAATGATTCTAAACAAAATAGAGCACTTCATGGTTTAACTAGAGCTTTAATCAACAACATGATTATTGGAGTAAACCAAGGGTTTAGCAAAACTTTAGAATTAATAGGTGTTGGATACAGAGCGCAATTACAAGGAAAGAAACTTGTAATGAACTTAGGATATTCACATCCAGTAGAAATAGATGCTATAAATGGAGTAGATTTTAAATTAGACGGAACTACTAAAGTTATAGTTGAAGGTATAGATAAAGAAAAGGTTGGAGCAGTTGCTGCCGACATAAGATCATGGAGAAAGCCAGAGCCATATAAAGGCAAAGGAATTAAGTATTCTGACGAAGTAATCAGAAGAAAAGAAGGTAAGACTGGTAAGAAATAATAGAAAGGAGTGAACCTTTATGTTTAAAAAGGCAGACAGAAAAGCATCAAGAGAAAAACGTCATTTAAGAGTTCGTAAAAAAGTATTTGGAACTACAGAAAGACCAAGACTTTCTGTATACAGAAGTGAGAAAAATATTTATGCTCAAATAATAGATGATGTTAATGCTGTTACTATAGTAGCTGCTTCAAGCTTAGATAAAGCCATAGAAGTTAAAGGAAGTAACAAAGAAGCTGCTAAATTAGTAGGAGAAATTGTTGCTAAAAAAGCTATAGAAAAAGGAATCACTGAGGTTGTATTCGACAGAGGCGGATACGTATATCATGGAAGAGTTCAAGCTTTAGCTGATGGAGCAAGAGAAGCAGGCTTGAAATTCTAATCTAGAAGGAGGGAAATACATGAGAATCGATCCTAGTACACTAGACCTTAAAGAAAAGGTTGTTCATATAAATAGAGTTACTAAGGTTGTTAAGGGTGGTAGAAACTTCAGATTCAGCGCACTTGTAGTTGTTGGAGATGAAAACGGACATATCGGTGTTGGTACTGGTAAGTCAATCGAAATCCCTGAAGCAATAAGAAAAGGAATAGAAGATGCTAAGAAAAATTTAGTATCTGTTGCTATGGTTGGAACTACTGTTCCACACGAAATATACGGTAAATTTGGTACTGGTAAAGTTTTAATAATGCCAGCATCAGAAGGTACTGGAGTTATTGCTGGAGGTCCAGCAAGATCAGTTCTTGAATTATCAGGATTAAAGGATGTTAGAGCTAAGTCATTAGGATCTAATAACCCAAGAAACATGGTAAATGCAACAATAAACGGATTAGCCAACTTAAGAACAGCTGAAGATATAGCTAAATTAAGAGGAAAATCTGTTGAAGAGATATTAGGTTAGGAGGGACAGCGTCATGGTAAAAGTAACATTAGTTAAAAGCTTAATCGGTAGAAAGAAAGACCATATCGCTACTGCACATGCCCTAGGACTTAAAAAGATCGGTAAAACAGTAGAGCATGAGGTAACTCCTCAAATAAATGGTATGTTAAACAAAATTAACTACCTATTAAAAATTGAAGAAGTATAAGAGGAGGTGTAGATGACTATGAAACTTCATGAATTAAAACCTGCTGCTGGCAGCAAAAAAGCTCCTAAGAGAATTGGTAGAGGAACTGGTTCAGGATTAGGAAGAAATGCTGGTAAAGGTGAAAAAGGTCAAAAAGCTAGATCAGGTGGTGGAGTAAGACCTGGATTTGAAGGCGGTCAAATGCCTTTATACAGAAGACTTCCAAAAAGAGGTTTTACAAATATATTTGCTAAAGAAATAGTTTCAATAAATGTTGAAAGATTAAATATATTTGAAAACGGAACTGAAGTTACTCCTGAATTATTACTTGAAAGAAGAGTAGTAAGTAAAGTAATGGATGGAGTTAAAATACTAGGCAATGGTAACCTTGAAAAAAGTATAACTCTTAAAGGTTGTAAATTCTCAAAACAAGCAGCTGAAAAAATAGTTGCAGCTGGAGGAAAAGTTGAGGTGAATTAATCATGCTATCAACCCTACACAATGCCTGGAAGGTTCCGGATTTGAGAAAAAAGATATTATGGACAGTGCTTCTAGTAGCAATTTTCAGGATGGGAAGTTATATTCCTGTTCCTGGAATTGATACTGCAGCATTAAAAAATCTTACTCAATCTGGAGGCTTGATTAGTTTTTATGATTTAATTTCTGGAGGCTCATTTAGTAGATTTAGCTTATTTGCATTATCAGTAACGCCTTATATCAACGCTACTATAATAATGCAATTGCTACAAATTGCTATTCCTAAATTAGAACAATTATCTAAAGAGGGTGACGATGGCAGGAAAAAAATACAGAAAATAACGAGATATGCCGCAATAGGAATTTCTATAATAATGGCCTATGGAAGCTATATAGTAATAGCCAAATATGGTGCTTTAAAATATAATTCTCCTATTGATATATTTTTAATAATATTGAGCCTAGTAGTTGGATCAACTTTCCTTATTTGGTTAGGTGATCAAATTACAGTAAAGGGTGTTGGTAATGGAACATCAATAATTATATATGCAAATATAATATCAGCATTACCAATGACGGGATATCAAGTATATTCTCTAATGACAACAGGTAAAATAAATGTTGTTGAAGTAGTTTTATTTGTGGGAGCTGCAATTGCTTTATTAGCAGGAGTAGTTTATTTATATCTTGCTGAAAGAAGAATACAAGTTCAGTATTCAAATAAAGCAGTGGGAAGTAGAGTGACAAGAGGTCAATCTTCACATATTCCTTTAAGTATAATAGGAACAGCGGTTATAGCTATAATATTTGCTATGTCTGTTATGAGTTTTCCTATGACTGTAGCGAACTTTTTCCCAAATGCCTCATGGGCACAGTGGATAACGGGATCGTCTTATAGTCCATTTAATTCAGGAACATGGATGTATATAGCCTTATATTGTGCTTTAACAATATTCTTTACTTGGTTCTATACACAAATAACTTTTAAACCAGATGAAATGGCTGAAAATATGCATAAATCTTCAGGATTTATTCCAGGCATAAGACCTGGTAAGCCAACAGAAATTTACTTGGAAAAAGTATTAAATAGGATTGCATTAATAGGTGGAATATTTGCAGCTGTAATAGCTATAGCTCCGGTATTAGTAGCAAACTATACAAGTTTCCAAGATGTTCAATTTGGGGGAACATCAATATTGATTTTAGTATCAGTTTCATTAGAGATTATGAGACAATTAAGTACTCAATTAACCATGAAACACTATCAAGGATTCTTGAGTTAAAGAATATAAGTTTGGGAGATGATTGCCCGTGAAAATAGTTTTATTAGGCCCTCCGGGAGCAGGTAAAGGGACACAGGCAAAATCAATCAGTAATAGATACTCAATTCTTCATATATCAACAGGAGATATTTTTAGAAAAAATATTTCAGAAAATACTCCACTAGGAGTAGAAGCAAAAAGATATATGGATAATGGTCAATTAGTTCCAGATGAAGTTACCATTAATATGGTTAAAGATAGACTTGAGCAAGATGACTGTAAAAATGGATATCTATTAGATGGTTTTCCAAGAACAGTTCATCAAGCGGAAGCATTAGAAGAGTTCTTAAATTCAAGAGGAGAAAGTTTAGACACTTCTCTTTTAATAGAAGTACCAACTAATTTTATTCTTGAGAGAATGACTGGAAGAAGAGTTTGCCCTTCATGTGGAGCAAGTTATCATGTGAAGTTTAATCCACCAACAGAAGATGGAAAATGTAGTGTTTGTGGATCAGATGTTATACAAAGAAAAGATGATACTGTGGAAACAGTTCAAGAAAGATTAGATGTATACCAAAGACAAACTCAACCACTGATTGATTTTTACAAAGCTAAAAAACAACTTTCAGTAGTAGATGGAACAAAAGCAATAAATGAAGTATTTGAGGATATCTGTAAGATATTAGGGAGCGATAAATAATGATAATAATAAAAAATGATTTAGAAGTCGACCTAATGAGAAAAGCCGGAAGGATAGTTGGAGAAACTTTAAATTTGCTAGAAACAAAAGTAAGACCAGGTATTACTACTGGAGAATTAGATAGAATAGCTGAAGAATTTATAACTAAGCATGGAGCTATACCATCTTTTAAAGGATTGTATGGATTCCCTTCTTCACTATGTATATCTGTAAATGAGCAAGTAGTTCATGGTTTTCCAGGAAAAAGAAAGTTAAAGGAAGGCGATATAGTTTCAGTTGACTGTGGAGCTTTCATTAACGGATTTCATGGAGATGCTGCTAGAACTTTTGCAGTAGGAGAGGTATCTGAAGAGGCTAAAAAACTTATAAGTGTTACTAAAGAAAGTTTCTTTAAAGGTATTGAAAAAGCTTGTGTAGGAAATAGACTAACAGATATTTCTTATGAAATACAAAAATTTGTAGAAGATAATGGATTTTCTGTAGTTAGAGACTATGTTGGACACGGCATAGGAAGAAAAGTTCATGAAGATCCAGAAGTACCTAATTTCGGTAGATCAGGTAGAGGTCCGAAACTTACTTCAGGTATGGTTTTAGCAATAGAACCTATGGTTAATATTGGGACTTATCGTGTAAGAACTTTAGATGATGAGTGGACAGTAGTAACTGAAGATGGAAAGTTTTCAGCACATTATGAAAATACAGTTGCAATTTTACCTAATGGTCCTGAAATATTAACACTTGTTAAGTAAATTAATGTGTGTTGCTTAGTTATAAATTTATATTTACTTAATCTAAAGTAACGTGTATATTTATGACTAAGGTAATCTTTGAGGTGAATAATTTGCAAAAAGATAACTTAATTGGCAGACTAGTGATATCAAAGGTAGGAAGAGATATTGGTAAAGCTTATATTATAACTGACGTAAGTAAAAATTATCTGTTTATTGCCAATGGTTCAACAAAAACAATAGAAATGCCAAAAAAGAAAAAAAGTAAACATGTGATGCTTATCAATGGAGTTGATAAGAGTATTAAAAATTCTATCCAATTTCATGATAAGAATGCAAATTTAAAAATAAAAAGATTTATAAAGCTTAATGGCACTGCCAAGGAGGTTTGATTACCTTATGTCAAAAGATGATATTATAGAAATGGAAGGTAAAGTTTTAGAAGCTTTACCAAACGCAATGTTTCAAGTAGAATTAGAAAGTGGGCATATAATATTAGCTCATATTTCTGGAAAGTTAAGAATGAACTTCATAAGAATTTTACCTGGAGATAAAGTTACAGTAGAGCTTTCTCCATATGATTTAACAAGAGGTAGAATTACTTGGAGAGCAAAATAAGGAGGGTTAGCGATGAAAGTAAGACCATCAGTTAAGCCTATTTGCGAAAAGTGCAAGATAATAAGAAGAAAAGGAAGAGTAATGGTAATCTGTGAAAATCCTAAGCACAAACAAAAACAAGGCTAATAGGTAAAAACACATAATAATTTAGTCAATTAGTTTAATTTTTATTGACTTTTATAAAAAACTCACATATTATTATATAGGCAAATAATAATGTGATTAAATTTTAGGTGCGGCTGCAGTACAAAGATACTGACCTGAAATTTTAAATATAAAAATAAACAATACATTGATTTACAAAATTGAAACTTCAATTATCAGGAGGTGTAATTAATGGCAAGAATAGCAGGTGTAGACCTACCAAAGGAAAAAAGAGTAGAAATAGGTCTAACATATATATATGGTATAGGATTACCTACATCACAAAAGATTCTTAAAGATACAGGAATAAATCCAGATACAAGAGTTAAGGATCTTACAGAGGATGAAGTTAATTCAATAAGAAATATAATGAAAGAAATGACTATAGAAGGTGACTTAAGAAGAGAAGTTGCTCTTAATATAAAGAGACTTGTTGAAATAGGTTGCTATAGAGGAATAAGACACAGAAAAGGTCTTCCAGTTAGAGGACAAAAAACTAAAACTAATGCTAGAACAAGAAAAGGTCCTAAGAAGACTATAGCTAATAAGAAGAAGTAGTTAAGGAGGGAAGACAATGGCAGCTCAAAAAGTTAAAAAGACTAGAAGAAGAAAAGAGAGAAAAAATGTTGAGCATGGTGCAGCACATATCCAATCAACTTTTAATAACTCAATAGTTACTTTAACTGATGCTAGAGGAAATGCTTTATCATGGGCAAGTGCTGGTGGACTAGGATTTAAAGGTTCAAGAAAAAGCACACCATTTGCAGCTCAAATGGCAGCAGAAACAGCAGCTAAAGCAGCTATGGAACACGGTTTAAAGAGCGTTGAGGTTTACGTAAAGGGACCTGGTGCAGGTAGAGAAGCAGCAATAAGAAGCTTACAAGCAGCAGGATTAGAAGTTACATTAATTAAAGATGTAACACCAATCCCACACAATGGATGTAGACCACCAAAAAGAAGAAGAGTTTAGTAGCATAATAGGAGGTGTAAGTAATGGCAAGATATACTGGAGCTACATGTAGATTATGTAGAAGAGAAGGTATGAAATTATTCCTTAAAGGGGATAGATGCTTTACAGATAAGTGTGCTTTCGTTAGAAGAAGCTATGCGCCAGGACAACATGGAGCAAGCAAAAAGAAAATATCTAACTATGGAACACAATTAAGAGAAAAGCAAAAAGCTAAAAGAATTTACGGAGTTCTTGAGGGTCAATTCAGAACAACTTATGAAAGAGCTGAAAAGATGAAGGGAATCGCCGGTGAAAACTTATTAAGATTACTAGAAATGAGATTAGATAACGTAGTGTTTAGATTAGGTTTTGGTGCATCTAGAACAGAAGCTAGACAATTAGTTACTCATGGACATTTCTTAGTAAATGGTAAAAAAGTTGATATTCCATCATACAGAGTATCTGTTAATGATGTTATAACAGTTTGTGAAAAGAGCAGAGGAACTGAAAAGTTCAAAACTTTTGCTGAAAATCCAAAAGCTTTACCAAAATGGTTAACAGCTAATGTTGAAAGTTTTGAAGGTAAAGTTATAGCTGAACCAGCTAGAGAAGATATTGACGTTCCAGTTAATGAAACTCTAATCGTTGAGTTATACAGCAAATAATAATTAATATTAATTTGTTTAGTATTGGATCAGTTGCCCTCATATAAGGTTGCAATGAAAATTGAAGGAGGGTTTGCTAATGTTAGAAATAGAAAAGCCAGTTATTCAGTGTGTAGAGTCAAGTGATGACGGGACTTATGGCAAGTTTGTTATAGAACCACTTGAAAGAGGATATGGAATTACTCTTGGTAATGCATTAAGAAGAATATTACTTTCTTCTTTACCAGGAGTAGCACCATCATCAGTTAAAATAGATTCAGTTCTTCATGAATTTTCAACTATAAAAGGTGTTAAAGAAGATGTTACAGAGATAATCTTAAATCTTAAAGCTTTAGCACTTAAGATGGAAGGCGAAGGACCAAAAACTATTTATATAGATGCACAAGGACCAGGAGTGGTTACTGGTGCAGATATAAAAACAGATGGTGATGTAGAAGTTGTAAATAAGGATTTACATATAGCTACATTAGATAGCGATGGTAAATTATACATGGAGATAGTTGTAAATAGAGGTAGAGGTTATGTTTCTCAAAATAAAAACAAAACTGAAGACCTTCCATTATCAGCTATAGCTATAGATTCTATCTATACTCCAGTTAAAAGAGTTAATTTTACTGTTGAAAATACTAGAGTTGGTCAAATCACAGATTATGATAGACTTACTATAGAAATTTGGACTAATGGAACTATTAAGATAGAGGAAGCAATTTCTTTATCCGCTAAAATTCTTATAGAGCACTTCAAATTATTCATGACTTTAACAGACAATGCTAACGACGTTGAAATAATGATTGAAAAAGAAGAAGACAAAAAAGAAAAAGCATTAGAAATGACTATTGAGGAATTAGATTTATCAGTTAGATCTTATAACTGTTTAAAGAGAGCCGGAATCAACACTGTACAAGAACTTGCAACAAAGAGTATGGATGATATGATGAAGGTTAGAAACCTTGGTAAGAAATCTCTAGAAGAAGTAGAGAGAAAATTAACAGAGTTAGGCTTAAACTTAAAGTTAAGCGACGAGTAGGTGAGGAGGTAAAGTCATGGCAGGATATCGTAAATTAGGTCGTCCTACTGATCAAAGAAGAGCTATGTTAAGAAACCTTGTTACAAGTTTTTTAAAACATGGTAAAATAGAAACAACAGAAACTAGAGCTAAAGAAACTAGAAGTATTGCAGAAAAAATGATCACTCTTGCAAAAAGAGGAGATTTACATGCAAGAAGACAAGTTTTAGCTTATGTAACTGAAGAAGCAGTAGTTCAAAATTTATTTGATAATATCGCTCCTAAGTACGCTGAAAGAAATGGTGGATACACTAGAATATATAAAGTGGGTCCAAGAAGAGGTGACGGAGCTGAGGTTGTTATACTTGAATTAGTATAGTAGCATCGTGGGATTAAGTATAACTTAATCCCTTTTTTTATTTTATAAATCTTTTATGTAAATGAAGTTAGTATATGCTAATAGTATATGTTTTATTATAAGATTATTTGCATATTAGGTAAGAGTAATTACAAAGTATTTGTAAATTTATATAGATAATTAAAATAATATGAAAATTATATAATTAATTTTTATAAATTTTGTATATTTATAAAATAAAATTAGTATTAAAATAATGATAAATTAATAATTTTACTTTATAATTATATAAAAGAAAGGCTTTGTTTAGAATAAAGTTTATATATATTTTCTATGAATAATGTAGGAGGTGTTTTAGTGAATAATGATAAAATGATATTTTGTGAAAATTTATCTTTTAAATATATGAATTATGAAGATAAGACTGAAAAGATAGCTATAGATAATGTTACTATGGATGTAAAACAAGGTGAATTTTTAGTAGTATTAGGTCAAAATGGTTCAGGTAAATCTACAATAGCAAAGCATATGAATGCATTACTTTTACCTAGTGGAGGTAAAATGTTTGTAGATGGTTTAGATACATTAGATAATAAAAACTTGTGGAGTATAAGAAGTAAAGCAGGGATGGTATTTCAAAATCCAGATAATCAGTTGGTTGCAACTGTTGTAGAAGAAGATGTAGCATTTGGACCAGAAAATTTAGGAGTAGAACCTTCAGAAATAAGAAAAAGAGTTGATGATAGCTTAAAAAGTGTAGGAATGTATGAGTATAGAAAACATGCACCTCATTTATTATCAGGAGGACAAAAGCAAAGGATAGCAATAGCAGGCATATTGGCTATGATGCCTAAATGTATAATATTAGATGAGCCAACAGCTATGTTAGATCCAATAGGCAGAAAAGAAGTTTTAAAAACAATAAAAAAAATAAATAAAGAAAATAAAATAACTATAATTTTAATAACTCACTATATGGATGAGGCGGCACAGGCTGATAGAATTATAGTTATGGATGGTGGTAAAAAGATTATGGAGGGAAGTCCTAAAACTATTTTTTCTCAAGTAGAGAAAATGAAACAGATAGGGTTAGATGTTCCTCAAGTAACTGAACTTGCCTATGAACTTAATAAGGCGGGAATAAATATATCAACTGATATTTTAAATATAGATGAGATGGTGAATGAGTTATGTCAATTAAGATAGAAAATTTGAGTTACACATATATGCCTAAAACTCCTTTTGAAAAAACAGCTTTAACTGATATAAATTGCCAATTTAATGATGGTGAGTTTGTAGTCCTAATAGGACATACAGGTTCTGGAAAATCAACTTTAATACAACATTTAAATGGTTTGTTAAAGCCAACAACAGGAAAAATAATTGTAGATGGCGTAGACATATCAGATAAAAAAGCAAAATTAAGTGATATTAGAAAGAAAATTGGGCTAGTATTTCAGTACCCAGAATATCAATTATTTGAAGAAACTATAGAAAAAGATATAGAATTTGGTCCAAGAAACTTAGGATTATCTCAAGAGGAAATAACAAAAAGAGTTAAAAGGGCTATGGAAATGGTTGGTTTAGACTATGAAATATATAAAGATAAATCACCTTTTGATTTAAGTGGTGGGCAAAAGAGAAGAGTAGCAATAGCAGGAGTAGTTGCTATGGAGCCTAAAGTTTTAATACTTGATGAACCAATAGCAGGATTAGATCCTAAAGGAAGAGATGATATTTTAAATCAGATAAGAAAACTACATGACGATTACAAAACCACAACAATTATGATAAGTCATAGTATGGAAGATGTAGCTAAGATTGCAGATAGAGTAATAGTTATGAATAAAGGAACTATAGTCCTTGATGGAGGAGTTTCCGATGTATTTAAGCAAGTAGAAACTTTAGAGGATATAGGTCTTGGAGTTCCTCAAGTTACTTACCTTTTAAGGGAACTTAGACAAAAAGGTTTTTCTATACCTGAGGATATATATACTATTGAAAAGGCTAAAGAAGCTATACTTGAATATTTAAATAAAAATTAATTAGGAAGGATTTTTTTAATTATGTTAAAGGACATAAACATAGGTCAGTATGTTCCAGGTAATTCATTTATACATAAATTAGATCCACGAACTAAAATATTAATAACATTTTTCTTTATAATAACATTGTTTATTATAAATAAGTTTTATGGATA
>JAUNBX010000006.1:18628-45723 GCA_030526875.1 Clostridium perfringens
TAATAACATTTTTCTTTATAATAACATTGTTTATTATAAATAAGTTTTATGGATATATTTTTGTAGTTATTTTTCTTGGAATAATAATATTTTTATCAAAATTAAGTTTTACTTATATATATAAAGGAGTAAAGCCGATTTTTGTATTAATACTTATTACTGCAGTTCTTAATGTGTTTCTAGTAACAGGAACACCAGAAACGTTATTATTTAAATGGGGATTTATCTCTATATATACACAGGGTATACAAACAGCAGTATTTATGGCTCTTAGACTTATATTTTTAATTATGGGAACATCAATAATGACTCTTACAACATCACCAATAGAATTAACAGATGGTATAGAGAGACTTTTAGGACCATTTAAAAAAATAGGTTTACCAGCTCATGAGCTTGCAATGATGATGACAATTGCTTTAAGGTTTATACCAACTCTTATAGATGAAACTGATAAGATAATGAAAGCACAACAAGCAAGAGGTGCTGATTTTGAAACAGGAAACTTAGTTGAAAAAGCTAAAAATCTAATTCCCCTTTTAGTTCCGCTTTTTATAAGCTCATTTAGAAGGGCAGACGAACTTGCCATGGCTATGGAGGCTAGATGTTATAGAGGTGGAGAGGGAAGAACTAGAATGAAACAATTAAAATTCACTAATAAAGATACTGTTTCATTTATAGCTTATATAATATTTTTAGGATTATGTATTTTTGTAAGATTTGGACCTAACATTGCAATATAATTAAATGGATTAAGTAAGTGGATTGTGTATTATTATACATGATCCATTTTGCTATTGTTTATAAAACTATAATGAGATAAAATAAATAATTAGAATTTTAATAACTTTAAAATAAGTAGAGTCAAGTAAAAAATATATTAGGAATTTATTATTTTAAAATTAATTATATAAATATGTGGATGTTTTAAGGAGATATATATGAGAAATATAAAACTTACTATAGAGTATGATGGAACAAGATATTATGGTTGGCAAAGGCAACCTATAGGAAATACAATTCAGCAAGCATTAGAAAAAGCAATATCTAAAGTAGTTAAGCATGATGTAGAGGTGTTAGGGAGTAGTAGAACAGATTCGGGAGTTCATGCTAAAGGATATGTTGCAAACTTTAAAACAGAAGCTAGAATGCCTGCAGATAAGTTTAGGGATGCTATAAATTGTAAGCTTCCCTATGATATAGTGGTAACAAAGTCTGAAGAGGTACTATTAGATTTTCATGCTAGGTATTCAAGTAAAGGAAAAACTTACTGTTATACTATATTAAATAGAGATTACCCATGTGCTATAAATAAAGATTATATGTATCATTATAGATGGAAACTTGATATAGAGAAAATGAAGAAGGCATGTCAATATTTTTTAGGAACTCATGATTTTAAAGCATTCCAAACTCCAGGAGGTTCTGTTAAGACATCTGTAAGAACTATAAGTGATTTGCATATTGAGACAAAAGGAGATAAAATTGATATATACATATCAGCCGATGGTTTTTTGTATAACATGGTTAGAATAATAGTAGGAACATTGATTTTAGTTGGAAGTGATAAAATAGAGGTAGAGTTTGTTAATGATATCATAGAATCTGGAATAAGGCAAAATGCAGGAAAATGTGCACCAGCTAAGGGATTGTGTTTGGAAAAAGTTTTTTATTAATTATATAGAAAATATATTGACACGCCCGTAAGCGTGTATTATAATGGTATTTGTTTGTAAGAGAAGTATGTATAGATTTGTATTTATAGGTCTTAACATAAAGCACGATTAAACTAAAATTAACCTATTTAAATTTTTAGGGAGGGAAAACCGATGAAATCATACATTGCGAAAGCACAAGACGTTGAAAGAAAATGGTATGTTGTTGATGCTGCTGGAAAGCCACTAGGAAGAGTTGCTAGCCAAGTTGCAACAATATTAAGAGGAAAGAATAAGCCAACATTTACACCAAATGTTGATTGCGGAGATTTCGTTATAATAATAAATGCTGAGAAAGTTGTTTTAACTGGTAAGAAGTTAGATCAAAAAATGATGAGAAAACATAGCCTATATCCAGGTGGATTAAAAGAAACTCCATATAGAGAAGTATTACAAAAGAAACCTGAATTCGCTTTTGAAGAAGCTGTTAGAAGAATGCTTCCATCAGGAGTTTTAGGAAGAAAAATGTTAAAGAAACTAAAAGTAAATAGAGGTTCTGAGCACAATCATGCAGCTCAAAATCCAGAAGTACTTGAATTAAGATACTAATATAATAGTCTCGGGAGGAGGAATAGTAATGGCAAAAGTTCAATATATGGGAACTGGTAGAAGAAAAAAATCAGTTGCAAGAGTAAGACTTGTACCAGGTGAAGGTAAAGTTATAGTAAATAAAAGAGAAATCGAAACATATTTCGGATTAGAAACTTTAAGAGTTATAGTTAATCAACCATTAGTATTAACTGCAACTAAAGATAAATTTGACGTTTTAGTTAATGTATATGGTGGTGGATTATCAGGTCAAGCTGGAGCTATAAGACACGGAATATCAAGAGCTTTATTAAAAGCTGACGAAAACTTAAGACCAGAATTAAAGAAAGCTGGATTCTTAACTAGAGACCCAAGAATGAAAGAAAGAAAGAAATACGGTCTTAAAAAAGCAAGAAGATCTCCACAATTCTCAAAGAGATAGTTTGTGGTTTAAGAGAGAGGTATCCTCTCTCTTTTTTTATACAACAAATTAAAATGGTAAATTTTTATGAAAATAATTTTTTGCTTTAAAATATTTATAAATATTTTAAAGGTTAATAATAATGTAATAGTTTAGGCTATTATTTATTTTACATTAGATAGTATTAAAAATATTAGGAGAAACTTTAACTGCTAAAATAAATAATGCACATACTATAATATAATTTTGGAAAAAATAAATATATAAGTTTAAAACAGAATCATTAGAAAATTATAATTTATTGATATGAAGGGTTTAAAATAATATTTAATTTTTAAGAAAGGAATTATTATAGTATGAAAATAAGAAATGTGTTTAAAGTTACATGGATTTTACTTTTAACATTAACATTCATGTTTGGATTTTTATCATTTAACACAGTAGTTAAGGCTGAAGAAAATGATAGTGAAAGGATTATACTTATAGATCCAGGCCATGGGGGAATGGATGGAGGCGGTAAAGGAAGTGATGGAACATTAGAGAAAGATATAAATTTAGCAATAGCATTAAAATTAAAAACTGCCTTAGAAGGAAAAAGATATAAAGTAGAGATGACAAGAGATACAGATACTGATCTTCATAAAAAGGGAGAAACTGTAAGAGAAAAGAAAAGGGATGATTTAGCTAATAGAGTTAAAAGAAAAGAAGAAACAAAGTGTGATGCATTTATAAGTATACATCAAAATATGTTTCCACAAAGTAACTGTAAGGGAGCGCAAGTTTGGTATGCACAAGATGAAAATAGTAAATTTTTAGGGGAGGCCTTACAAGAAAGTTTTAAAATTAATTTAGATGAAGGTAATCATAGGTTAGCAAAACAAGCTAAAGAAGAGTATAGAATACTTAGAAATAATAAAGAGTGTGCAGCTGTAATAGCAGAGTGCGGCTTCTTATCTAATCCAGAAGAGTTACAACTTTTAAAAAGTGATGATTATCAAAATAAAATTGTTGACTCCATAGTAAATGGGATCGATAAATATTTCTCTTAAAATAATATTTTAAATAAAATCTTTTTTTAAAACTAAAGATGTATTAAACAATTAATGAGTACTATTGCTTAATACATCTTACCCTAAATATTATATAGAACTTCTAAAGCCTTTACCTCTAACTTCTGAAACATCCATAACAGTAATGAATGCTTTAGGGTCTATTAAGTGTATTGTATTTTTAAGCTCAATCATTTGTCTTGGAGTAACAAGACAATAAAGCATTTTTTTCTTGTCGTGAGTATATTCTCCTTCTGCTAAAAGGGATGTAACACCTCTGTGTAAATCATTTATTATATAGCTGATAACTAATTGTTCTTTATCAGTTATTATAAATAAAAGTCTTTTATGGTTTGATCCCTTTATCACTCTATCTAGGACCATACTTTGAATAAACATACTTATAAGGGTGTATAAAGCCATAGGAATTCCAAAAAATGTTGATGCAACAGCAACAATAATTAAGTTAATAGCAAATCCTAAGGTACCTATATTAAAATTAGAATACCTTTTTCTGATAAGCATATTAATTATATCGGTTCCACCAGTAGAACCATTCCTTGAAAAAACAATTCCATATCCTAAGCCACAAAGTACTCCACCATATATGCAATAAAGCAAAGTATCGTTTAACGATATAAGACTTGCTAACGGTGATGTAAGGACAAGGCATGCTGATAAAGAAATCATTCCTATGCTCGTATATAGTGTGAACTTTTTAGGTAACTTGAAGTAACTAAGAACAAATAATGGTATATTTATTATAAATACAGTTATACCAGAATTTACTCCTGTAAGATACTGAATTATAAGTCCAACTCCTGTAGCACCACCACTTATTAACTGGGCATTAGCCAAAAACATGTTAACACCTATAGATGATATAAAACATCCTATAAATATTAATAAGCAGTCAAGAATAAAGCCTCGTTTACTCTTCATAAATCTCATAAAATTATCTCCTTAAATTTAACTATAAAGATAGTATAGATGTAATTATAATAAATATTATGATAATGTTAAATGTTTTTTTGATAAAATTCAATTATTATTAATATTTTAAAATATAATTTGACTTTTATGTTAACTACATTTAAGAAAAGTATATAATTATTGTTTGTAACTTTCATATTTTATTATAAAATATAAATAGAAAGTTAAAGAGGTGTTTATTATGGATAAATTCAATGTGTTAGTTGTAGATGATGAAAAAGAAATAAGAGATGCTATAGATATATATCTAAGAGGTGAAGGAATAAATGTAATAAAAGCTAAAGATGGACTTGAGGCTTTAGATATTTTGGATAAAGAAGATGTACATTTAGTTGTTTTAGATTTAATGATGCCTAAATTAGATGGTATGCAAACTTGTATAAAAATAAGAGAGACTAGGAATATGCCTATAATAATGTTATCTGCAAAGTCAGAAGATAGTGATAAAATATTAGGATTAAATATAGGTGCAGATGATTATGTAACAAAACCTTTTAATAACTTAGAGTTAGTTGCAAGGGTAAAGTCACAGCTTAGAAGATATGAAAAACCTTTAAGTATTGAAAACGCCCAAGATACTATAATTATAAAAGATTTAGTAATAGATAATATAAATAAAAAGGTTGTTTTAAGAGGTAATGAAGTTAAACTTACAGCTACAGAATATAAAATATTACTGCTATTAGCTTCTCATCCAGGAAGAATATTTTCTATAAAAGAAATTTATGAAAAAGTATGGGAAGAGGCATTTTATAAAAGTGAAAATACTGTAACTGTACATATAAGAAGAATGAGAGAGAAGATAGAAATAAATTCAAAAGACCCTGAATATATAAAGGTGGTGTGGGGTATTGGGTATAAAGTGGATAAGTAAAATAGGGTCTTGGTGGAGAGATTACAGGGTATGGGTTAGAAATGTAGAAAATATCTTCATAATAGGAGGAATAATCATATTTCCAGCCCTATTAATTATTTTATTTGGAGGTACATCTTATCCAAGTCTAGTTAAAATAAATTATACACAAGAGTCCTATATGGAACCTAGAGTAAGTTATATAGATGCTTTAATAAATCCTAATAAGTATGAAGAAAATAAGCTCTTAGAAAGATCTGTTGAATTATCTAATATAATTTATGACCAGACAGATTATTTAAAGGATATAGAAAATGCTTCTACTAAGGAAGAACAAAGTAGTATAAAACAAAAATTACAGCAATTATCAACATATTATGTCGGAGTTATTATAGTTGATAAAACAACTGGGGACTACTACTCAAATAGAAGTTGGTTTTATGAACCACCATATGCCTTGTCAACTCCAAAGGATATTATAGAGATGTTAGCTAAAAATGAAAACTTAATATATACTACACTAACTCCAACTGAAAATATAGAGGAAATATATTTTTATCAGGGAAGTATGTATGTTCAAGAGATAAATGCTATAAGAGGAGCTTTTATAATAGTTATGCTATCTACGATAGTTTTTATTATTCTTCTTATAAAGAAGGTATTTATGATTAAAAATCTTGGCCTTAAAAAATATACTAGTACATTAAGAGAGGGGTATCTATTTAGAGTATTTAGAGCATTAAGAGCAATATTTAAAAGTAAAATAATACTTGAGGAAATAATAAAGGATAGAGTATTACTTTTCACTTTATTTACTACAATTATATATTTACTATTTTGGTGGATAGGAAGTGCTATTGATTTTTGGCTTGGATATCCAGCACAATATACTTATGTTTATTATGTAGGAATAGGTATTGGAGTTGCAATTATAATATTTTTATTTATACATTTTATAATAAAATATATATTAAAGTATGATTCTTTAGCAACTATTATAAATGATTTAGATGAAATAAAAAATGGTAATATGGAACTTGAAGTTGAGTATGGTGATGATAAACAGATATCAGAACTTGGAAGAGGAATAAATGATTTAAGAATAAATTATAAAGATTCTATAGAAGAGGGTATAAGAAATGAAAAACTAAAGACTGAGCTTATATCAAACGTTTCCCATGATTTAAAAACTCCCTTAACGTCTATAATAAATTATGTGAATATACTTCAAAGAAGTGATATAAGTGAAGAAGATAAAAAGGAGTATATAAAAATATTAGAAACTAAATCTTATAGATTGAAAAGGATAATAGAGGACCTTTTTGAGGTTACTAAAATGAATTCAGGGAAAGTTCAACTAAATAGATTTGATATAGATATTGTTCAACTTATATATCAATCAATTATGGAAGTTGAGGATTTATATATAGAAAAGAAAATGGAGTTTAAAGTTAAAGGTCCCGATGAACTTGGAATTAACGTAGATCCAGAAAAAATTTCTAGAGTATTTCAAAATCTTGCAACTAATTCTTTAAAATATGGCTTAGAAAATACAAGAATATATGTTGATATAAAAGATTTTGAAGATAGAGCTGAAATATCTTTTAAAAATGTTTCTGCTTTTGAGTTGGACTTTGATGAAATGCAAATATTAGAAAGATTTGCAAGAGGCGATAAGTCAAGAAATTCAACTATTGAAGGATCAGGACTTGGATTAGCAATAGCAAAAACTGTTGTAGAATTACATGATGGAGTATTTAAAGTTGAATGTGAGGGGGATTTATTTAAGGCTTATGTAATACTTCCCAAAACAAAAGTCAAATAACATACTATAAAGGAATAGTTATTAAACTATAATAAAAGAGAGCAAATAATAATTATTAGTAAAATAATTATGATTAATAAAAATATAATATATTTACAAAATCATAGTTACTAAATATAATAGTTAGTGGACTAAATATTGAGGTTTAAATTAAAAAATAACTATATATTGTGTGAAGTGAGGTAAATATGAGTTTAGTAGAGGAACTTTGTAGTTTGGCAATAATTGATTTAAAAGATGATAATAACATATATACGAAAGAAAAATTAAGAAATTCATTAGAAAATATAGTAACAGATTCTATGGAAAAAAAAGAGGTAATAAAAGCAATAATTCAAGGAACTTTAGAACTTACTTCCCAAGAGGAACCTAAGTGGCAAAGTATAGCAGCTAAATTATATACACAGTTACTATATGATGATGTAAGAAAAAATAGAGGTCTTAGTGAAGAGACAAACCCATATGAAAATCTTTACGGATTTATAAAGGAATTAACTGATAAAGGATTATATGGTAAGTATATATTAGATAATTATGATAAGGAAGATATACTAGAGCTAGAAAAAGAAATAAAAAGAGAAAGAGACTTTTTATTTACATATAGCGGAATAAGTTTATTATCTAAAAGGTACTTAGTTCAAGATTACAATAGAAATCCTGTAGAACTTCCACAACAAATGTTTATGGGAATTGCTATGCATTTAGCTGTTCCAGAGAAAAAAGAAAAGAGATTATACTGGGCAAAGAGATTTTATGATGTTTTAAGCTCCATAAAAACAACAATGGCAACTCCTACAATGTCTAATGCAAGAAAACCATTTTATCAATTAAGTTCATGCTTTGTAGATTCTGTTGATGATAGTTTAGCTGGAATTTACAAGTCTTTAGATAGCTTCTCTAAGGTATCTAAGTTTGGTGGTGGAATGGGAATATATATAGGAAAAGTTAGAGCTATGGGTTCTGCTATAAGAGGATTTAAAGGGGCGTCAGGTGGAGTAATACCGTGGATAAAACTATTTAATGATACAGCAGTTGCAGTTGATCAATTAGGAGTTAGAAATGGTTCAGTTGCTATATGGCTTGATGCTTGGCATAGAGATTTACCAGAGTTTTTACAACTTAGGACTAATAATGGTGATGATAGAAAGAAAGCTCATGATGTTTTCCCAGGTCTTTGTTATCCAGATCTTTTCTGGAAACTTGCAGAAAATGATATAGATGCTAATTGGTATATGATGTGTCCTCATGATATAAGAACCGTTAAAGGATATTCTTTAGAGGATTATTATGGAGAAGAATGGGAAAAGAAATACTATGAGTGTGTAGAAGACTCTAGAATAGAAAAAAGAGTTATGAGTGTTAAGGATATAGTAAGACTTATAATAAAAAGCGCAGCAGAAACAGGCACTCCATTTGCATTTTATAGAGATACAGTAAATAAATTTAATCCAAATAAACATAAAGGAATGATTTATTCATCAAATCTTTGTACGGAAATAATGCAAAATATGAGTCCTATTGATATACAAAAGACAGAAATAGTTGATGAAAATGGAGATATAGTAGTTGTAGAAAGAGTAAAACCAGGAGATTTTGTGGTATGTAATTTATCATCTCTTGTTTTGGGGAATATAGACGTTAACTCAGATGAAGAATTAGAATATCTAGTAGAAACTCAAATAAGAGCTATGGATAATGTTATAGATTTAAATTACTATTCAGTTCCATTTGCAGAAATAACTAATAAGAAATATAGAGCAGTAGGACTTGGAACATCAGGATATCATCATATGCTAGCAAACAATAAAATAGTTTGGGATTCAGAAGAGCACCTAGCTTTTGTTGATAAAGTATATGAGAAGATAAACTATTTTGCTATTAAAGCAAGTTTAAATATCGCTAAAGAAAAAGGTGCATATCCATTATTTGAAGGGTCTGATTGGGAAAGTGGAGATTACTTTAACCTTAGAGGATATACATCAAACTCATGGAAAGAATTAAAAGAAGAGATAAATAAATTTGGGGTAAGAAATGGATATCTTTTAGCAGTTGCACCAAATGGTTCTACAGCTACAATTGCAGGAACAACAGAAGGTGTTGATCCTATTATGAATAGATTTTGGCTTGAAGAGAAAAAGGGAAGTATAACACCAAAAACTGCACCTAATTTATCTATGGAAAACTTTTGGTATTATATTTCAGCTTATAATATAAACCAAGAGTTTTGTGTGAGAGCTAATGGGGTAAGACAAAGACATATAGATCAAGGTCAATCATTTAACTTATATATAACTACAGACTATACTATGAGACAAATAATGAATCTTTATATAACAGCTTGTAAAAATGGTGTTAAAAGCATTTATTATGTAAGAAGTAAATCTTTAAGCATAGATGAGTGCGAAAGCTGTTCTGCCTAAAAGTTTAATTAATATGATTTCCACTTCGGAAATTAGAATTTAGTGCTCCCACTTAAAAATGGGAGCTATTAAATTTATTAAACTAAGATGAATTAATGAAAGGGGGAAAGTTACTAAGATTTTTAGTAACTATTTAACTATGAAAATAAATAAAAAACCATTATTTAATGAATTTGGAGATACACAAACATCTAAAAAAAGAATGATAAATGGTAATACAACAAATTTAAATGATTTTAATAATATGAAATATAATTGGGTTTCAGATTGGTACAGACAGGCAATGAATAATTTCTGGATACCAGAAGAGGTAAATTTAGCTCAAGATTTAAAGGACTATGGAAAATTAAAAGAAGAGGAAAGAACAGCTTATGATAAGATACTTTCTTTTTTAATATTTTTAGATTCTATACAAACTGCTAATTTAAGCAATATAAATAACTATATAACAGCTTCAGAAGTAAATCTTTGTTTAACAATACAAGCATTTCAAGAAGCTGTTCATTCACAAAGTTATAGCTATATGCTAGACAGTATATGTTCCCCTGAAAAAAGAAATGAGATATTATTCCAATGGAAAAACGATAGCATCTTATTAGGTAGAAATAAGTTTATAGGGGATTTATATAATAATTTTGTAAATGAGCCTAATATGAGAAATTTCTTACGAACTATAATGGCAAACTATATATTAGAAGGTATTTATTTTTATTCAGGATTTATGTTTTTCTATAATTTAGAGAGAAATGGAAAAATGTCAGGATCAGCCCAAGAAATAAGGTATATAAATAGAGATGAAAATACCCATCTTTGGCTTTTTAGAAGTATAATAAAGGAACTTAGAGAAGAAATACCAGAAATTTTTACAGATGGAGTTTTAGATGAATTAAAAGACATGCTAAAAACAGGAGTAGAAAATGAAATTGCCTGGGGAAACTACGTAATAGGGGATAATATAGACGGTATAAATAAAACTCTTATAGATAGATATATAAAATATTTAGGAAATTTAAGAGCAAAGGCTATAGGCCTTGGTACTCTTTATGAAGGATATGAAGTAAATCCAGCTCCTTGGGTGGATTTTCATGCTGATGCAAATCAAGTTAAAACAGATTTTTTTGAGGCAAGGTCAACAGCTTATGCAAAGGCTGGAGCATTAGTTGATGATTTATAAAATATAGATTTTTTTAGATTAAATAATTCTCTACCTATATCTTTTGAAGACTATGGTAGAGAATTATTGTATATTTATAAGTATTATAGGGATAAATTGAGTATTTTAAAGAAATACTAAGATAAGTTGATATAAACAACATTAGAGATAATGATAATCATTTTCAATTAGTCAAAATATATGATATTATAATATCATAAAAAATAAACATTAGGAGGTTTAATATGGCTAAGATGATGGGACCTCGTTTTAAAATGTGCAGAAGACTTGGACTTAATGTAATAGGACATCCAAAAGCTATGGAACGAGGGTTTAGAGGAACAAGTAGAGCGGATAAAAAGTTATCTGATTATGGTATTCAATTATTAGAAAAACAAAGATTAAGGGCTTATTATGGTGTTATGGAAAAACAATTTGCTAGGTATGTAGATCAAGCATTTAATAGCAAGGAACAACCAGGTGAAGCTTTGCTTATGATTTTAGAATCAAGGTTAGATAACATGGTCTATAGAATGGGGTTTGCCAATTCTATAAGGCAAGCTAGACAAATGGTTAATCATGGACACTTCTTAGTAAATGGAGAAAAAGTAAATATACCTTCCTTTAGATTAAAAGTCGGAGATGAAGTTGTTTTAAGGGAGAAATCAAGAAAAACAGAAATGTTTACAAACAACTTTAAAGAAAATATAGGTAATGAACTTCCTTATATAAGTAAAGAGGAAGAGAACTTTAAAGGAATATTTACTCGAAAGCCTAAAAGAGAAGAGATTCCAATAGTAATACAAGAACAGCTAATAGTTGAGTTTTACTCTAAGTAATATTGTAATTATAGCTTGAAAATATGTTTTTTATGCCTTTGTTCCCCTAAAAGATATATCTTGCCTAAATTACACTTCATAATGTTGCTAAACTCTTAAAAAATACTTGAAGGGGTGCTGCCCTTCAAGTATTTTTATTTTTTTACATCTATATTATATTTTTTACACTTTAAAGATACAGTTCTATGAGTTAAACCTAGAGCTTTTCCAGCTTTATTAAAGCTTTTATACTTTTCCATTGCCTTTTTTATTATTTGTTTTTCATATTCTTCAAAAGGTAAAATATTATCTTTATCTATATTAATTTCACTAGAGGAATTTACAGTTGGTTTAAAGTAAGAAGGTAAGTAGAAACTTGATATATATTTTTCATCACAAAAGTTCATAGCTCTCTCTATTATATTTTCAAGCTCACGAATATTTCCCGGCCATTGATATTGTTGCAGTAAGTTTAGTGCATCATTAGATATTCCAAGGATATTTTTATTTAGTTTACTGTTAAGTTTTTTTATAAAATGTTCAACTAGATCAGGAATATCTTCTTTTCTTTCTCTAAGGGCAGGAAGATTAATTCCTATAACATTTAACCTATAATATAGATCTTCCCTAAAAGTATTTTCTTCAATCATTTTTTCCAAATTTCTATTAGTAGCTGCTATAACCCTTACATCAATAGAAATGGGGTTTATTCCCCCAATAGGGTCTATTTCCATTTCTTGAAGAACCCTAAGAAGTTTTACTTGCATGGAAAGTGGCATATCACCTATTTCATCTAAAAAGATGGTACCACCATTTGCTATAGCAAACTTTCCGGGTTTACTTTTGGTAGCACCAGTAAAGGAACCTTTTTCATAACCAAAAAGTTCACTTTCTAGAAGGTTTTCAGGAATTGATGCACAGTTTACCCTAACAAAAGGCTTATCATGTCTATTACTGTTATTATGGATCACCTTTGCTATAAGTTCTTTACCAGTTCCACTTTCTCCTCTAATTAAAACAGTTGATGTAGTTTTTGAAGCTTTTTCGCATATATATAAAATATCTTTTAAAGTTCTACTAGAGCCAATAATATTATTAAAAGATGAATTTGTAGATATTTGCTTTAAAAATTCTTCTTTATAATAATTAAGTTCTTCTTGGGATTTATTTAGTTTACCTATAAGTTCTTTTAACTCATTAATAGGTCTAGCAGTTGAGATTACCCCTGTAAAGCTATCGTCAACAAATAAAGGCTCAATATTTCCTATAACATTAACATTGTTTACAGGATAAATTACATCATTAAACTTTAATTTTTCTTTGAAAACCTTAGAGATATAACCTTCAGGTTCAATATTTGTAATGTGTTTTCCAAGTATATCTTCTGATTTTAATCCTGTATGTTTTATATAAGAAGGATTTATATAATTTATAATACCATTTTTATCTAAGAAACAAATCATATCTTGAGAATTTTCTAATATTTTAATAAACTTTTCATTTATTTCTTTCATTCCAACTAAATCAGAAACATCTTGAATAACAGCTACAGCACCTATTATTTTATCATTCATAAAAAGTGGAGATCTATTTACTAAAGCTGATCTATTTTTCACATGAAATACTTGTCCAAATTGTTTAACTCCTTTTTTTAAAATCATTGGCAAGTCTGAATAGGGGATAAATTCTTTAATATTTTTTCCAATAACATCTTTAAATTCTTTATCTAAGAATTTTAAAGCATATTCATTTATAGTTGTTACATTTTCATAAGAGTCTATAACTAAAATACCAATAGGCACATTTTCTAATACTTGTTCTTTAGCAATAATTGTTTCATCTATAAATTCATCAATTTTAGCATTAGATGGGCTTATAGAATTTATGGATTTATCAATATATTCAATTAGAGCCATTACAGCTATTTTCCCAATCATACCCTCTTCAGAGCAGCCTATGCTCAGTCTATCATTATTTGAAATTTTTAAAGAAAGAATAGCAAGCATACTCATGCCAAGCCATTGAGAATAATCTTTCTTTTTTATATAAAGTGTAACTTTATATTTAGATTGAATTTCAGAGGCTTTATTAACTATCATTGCTGAATATCTAGTATGAAGACCTTGAAGGTTTTTAAATGTTATTTCTTGAAAATACACGATTAAACACTCCTTATAAAGTAAATTGATAAAAAATATCAAAATAAGAAAATAAATTGATATTTTTTATCAATAGTTAAAATGTGAGTATTACTAAGAATACGTTTATATTATATATTATAAATGTGAAAAAAGCATGAATATATGATAAAAAGTATCAGGATATGAGAAAAATTATATCAAATTTTAGTGAAAAATATTAAATATATCAAAAATAAGAATTATTAAGATTTATTTTTTAGGTAAGCAAGGCTTTAGGATACTTAATATTATAGTAGTTAAATTATTTTTTGATAAATAATTAATATTTAAAACATTTTGGCATGATTATTGCTTTAATAATATAGTGAATTTATTAATTGTATTTAATAAATTTATTAGTTTAAGAATTAATCAAATTAAAATAAATATATCTATGTTTTAGGAGGCAATTATGATAAAAAAAGGTATTGCAGCATCAAAAGGATATGCTATAGGAAAAGTATTTATACAAGAGCATGAAGAAATAGTTATAAGTGATGATAAAATTTCAGATATAGAAGCAGAAAAAAGCCTATTAAAAGCATCATTAGAAGCTTCAAGAGAACAATTATCTAGTATTAAAGAAAAGACTTTAAAAGAAATTGGTGAACATGAAGCTCAAGTTTTTGAAGCTCATTTAATGTTATTAGATGATGTTGAATTTACTGGGCAAATGGAGATGACTATAGAGAGTGAAAGTTTAAATGCTATGAAGGCTGTAAAAAATGTTACAGATACTTTTGTTATGATATTTGACTCTATGGATGACCCATATATGAGAGAAAGAGCAGCTGATATTAAAGACGTATCAAAGAGGATAATTGCTAACTTAGCTGGAAAAGGTGGAAGTGAATTTGAAGTAACTGAAAAAAACACTGTAATTGTAGCTAATGATTTGACACCATCAGATACAGCTCAATTAGATAGAAGTAAAGTTATAGGATTTTTAACTAACATAGGTGGAAGAACATCTCACTCAGCTATAATGGCTAGAACTCTTGAAATTCCTGCTATTGTTGGTATTGGTGATATAACAACATCAGTTAAAAATGGAGATATGGTTATAGTTGATGGAATTGAAGGAATTGCTATAATAAATCCAGATGAAGAGACAATAAATTCATATAAGGCAAAACAAGAAACCTTTAAAGCAGAACAAGAAGAGTTAAAGAAACTTATAGAAGTTAAAACTGTTACTAAAGGTGGAAGAAGAGTTGAGGTTTGTGGAAACATAGGTAAACCAGAGGATGTAGACCAAGTGTTAGCTAACGGTGGAGATGGTGTTGGTTTATTTAGAACTGAATTCTTATACATGGATAGAGAATCAGCTCCAACTGAAGAAGAACAATTTGAAAGTTATAAATATGTTCTAGAAAAAGCATCTGGTAAACAAGTAGTTATAAGAACATTAGATATAGGTGGAGATAAAACTCTTCCATACTTACCATTACCAGAAGAAATGAATCCATTCTTAGGATATAGAGCAATAAGACTTTGTTTAGATAGAAAAGATATATTTAAAGTTCAAATAAGAGCTTTACTTAGAGCTTCTGTTTATGGAAAACTTGCTGTAATGTTCCCAATGATTTCTGGCTTAGAGGAATTCCAAGCTGCAAAAGAATTTGTTGAAGAATGTAAAGCAGAATTAAAAAGTGAAGGAGTATCATACTCAGATTCAATTCAATGGGGTATCATGGTTGAAATTCCAGCAGCAGCGGTCTATGCTGATGAATTAGCAAAATATGTTGATTTCTTCTCAATAGGAACTAACGATTTAATACAATATACACTAGCAGCAGATAGAATGAGTGAAAAGGTATCATACCTTTACAACCCAATGCATCCAGCAGTTTTAAGATTAATAAAAATGACTATAGATGGAGCACATAAACATGGTAAATGGGTTGGAATGTGTGGAGAAATGGCAGGAGATGAATCTGCTATACCAACTTTAGTTGAATATGGATTAGATGAATTTTCAATGAGTGCAACATCAATTCTAACAGCTAAGAAAATAATAATGGAACAAGAATAATTATTTGTAACAATACTTATTAACCCTAAGTTTTGTATAGGTGCAAGCTTTTAGTTTGCACCTTTTTTAATTATTGCTTATTTAGAAATGTTTAGGAGCTAGTTATTTATAAAAGTATTTTGTTATCTTAATTTATTTAAGAAGAAAACTATATTAAACTTCTAACTAATTTCTATGATAATTACACATCAAACAAGTGATTAAATGAAAAATTATAATTAATTTTAGATAAATCTCATAACATTGACTTAAAATTATAAATATAATATAATGATTAGATATTTTAAAGGTAACAAATTGGAGGAATTTATTATGGTAATGCATATAAATGATGCAGATTTTCAAAAGGAAGTATTAGAAGAAAAGAATATTGTAGTTGTAGATTTTTGGGCAACTTGGTGTGGTCCATGTAAAATGATAGCTCCAATAATAGAAGAGTTAGATGGGGAAATGGAAAACGTTAAATTCGTAAAGATAGATGTTGATAAAAATCCACAAATAGCAGGAAGTTATAAAATAGCAAGTATTCCAACTTTAATGATATTTAAAGATGGTAAAGCTGTTAATACATTAATAGGTTTTAAACCAAAAGATGCCTTAAGAGCTGATATAGAGGCTTGTATATAGAGTTATACAAAAAGGTTCTAATGTATAATTGTTTTGTACATTAGAACCTTTTTTATTTTTAGTTAGTGTTTTATTTTAAAAATATTAGTTGTGTTTTTTATTAGAAAAATAATAAAATTTATTATTTTACATTGAAAAACACATGTTGACCAATTGTTTTAATATTATGCTTTTCAATTCCCTTCATCCAAGAACAGGTTGCTATTTGAGGATTGTAAAAATAAAGTGCTTTACCTGTTGGATCAGAGCCATTAATGGCATCCTTAACTGCATTATAGCTATCACTATTTGGAGTTACATTTATAACACCATTTTTAACGCAGGAAAATGCATTTTTTTGCGTTATAACTCCCTCCACTGTATTTGGAAAGTTAGGACTAGTAACTCTATTTAATATTACAGATGCAACTGCAACTTTACCTGTATAGGGTTCACCTTTACTTTCAGCAAAAACTACTTTTGCCATTAAATTTATGTCTCCTTCAGTTAAATAAACTTTTTTTGTTGATGAGTTAAAAACTTCCACTATCTCATCAGACTGGGAAAATAAATCTGTTTCTTTTAGCTCGTTATTTTTTAATTCATCCTTATTATAGTTTAAATTCAATTCATTTGTGTATATATAGTCACTGTTAATCTCTTCCTTATTAATATTTTCTAGTCCTAAGGCATTTTTTTCGCCTATATTAGTGATAACAATAAATGTGAAGGTTAATAAAAAACATATACAAAGTTTCTTTTTCATAATGTCCTCCTGTATTAGTGTTATTTTACTTTGTATATTGTAACCATAATGTGAAAGTTAATTCATATAAATATTAATTTTTAAAGTTATCAAGTAAAATTTGTAAATCATCTAAAGAATTGTTCATGTTTTCATATTCTAAAAGAGCATTTTTATAATATTCATTTTCAGAGTTGTTAGAGTTAATTTCTTCTGTTATACCTTTTAACAATAAATTAATATAACTATTGTAAAAACCTAGGGTTTCATTAAATGCAACAAAAACTGTAGTTCCATTTTCAGGAATTGACAAGATGTAAAGCTTCTTTTTTAAGGTTTCAAATTTATTCATTTTACTATGGATATCAGTTAATACTGTATTTAAGCTCCTATTACTCTTTCTAATAGTTAAAATGGTATTAAATAAATCTTCTGTTAATCCATTAAATTCTAATAATAAACTATCTAAAGCTACTATAAATTCATTTGCTTGAGCAGTTTTAATATCAGAGTCTCTGTTTAATTTTATAATTTCGTTAATGTAAAAAAATATATTGTTTAAAAGAGTACTATCATCAGAAATTAGAGCTACGGATATATTATTTTCACTACATATTTCATAAAGATTTATAATATTATCTTTTAATAAAATAGATTCTTTATATTTATCATGTAAATCATCTGAGGTAGGATTGCTTAATGCATCTATTAAAGAATCATAAAAGAGAATATTATTCATTAATCCTTCTTTTAAAGTTAGGGATATATCATTATATTTATTAGATATATTTTTACTTGCTAGGTCATCAGCTATTATATTTAGATCCTCTCTTTTATTTTTTAAAATAGTAACATATTCATTAGATTGTGATATATTTTCTTCAACAGGTTCATTTAAATTTATTTTTGTAATTGATTTGCCTAAATTATTTAATATAATTAAATCATTAGATTTAACAGATAAAACAAAAATAGTAAAAATTATTATTGTTATAAGCAATATAATTGGAATAAATATTTTATTTTTATAAAAGTCTTTATAATTAAACTTCAAAGTATCCCCCCTATAAATTAAAGTTAGTAAATTACCATATAAAAATATATGAGGGATTTGTAAATAACATTACTTATAATATGTAAAATTGAAAATTATAATTAACTTCTATACTTAAGTTAAAAAAATTATTGTATAATATTTAAAGAGTATTTAAGCAGCTGGAGTGAGTTGATATGCAAGCTATAATAAACATGGTTTTAAGTGATATTCAAAATATAACTATTTGGTCAGTTGTTGATATATTGGTAGTAGCTTTTATTTTTTATAAGGGTTATATGTTAATTAAAGAAACTAGAGCAGAACAATTGCTAAAAGGTATTTTACTTATATTAGTACTTATACCTGTTAGCTATATATTAAAATTAGATATTTTATACTTTATATTAAGTAAAACAATAACTATTGGAGTTATTGCTGTTATCATAATATTTCAACCTGAAATAAGAAGAGGCCTAGAACATATAGGCAGAAGTACATTTGATGATTTTCATATAATACAAACTGATGAAGAAATTGAAAAAACAATAGCAAACATATGTGAAGCAGTTGAAAATATGGCAAAGACAAAAACAGGAGCTTTAATAGCTATAGAGCAAGGAACAGGCCTTGGAGAGATAGTATCTACAGGAGTTAAAATGGATTCATTAGTATCTAGGGAACTTATAGAAAATATATTTGTAAAAAATACTCCACTTCATGATGGAGCAACTATTATAAAAAATGATAGAATACTAGCATCAGCCTGTGTGTTACCATTAACTAATAACAATAATATAAGTAAACAACTTGGAACAAGACATAGAGCTGCCATTGGGCTTTCAGAATCTTCAGATGCTTTAATAATAATAGTATCAGAAGAAACAGGAGCAATTTCATTAGCTATTAAAGGCAGATTAACTAGAAATTTTGATGGCGATAAATTAAAATCTATCTTACTAAAGATAATAAAAAGTAAAAATCAAAGAAGAAGTAAGTCTTTTAGTCAGAAGGTGAAGGCATGGGTAAAAACGATAAAAATAAAAAAATAATGTCTAGAATACTAAAAGTAATTAAAGAGAAAAATTTGTTAGTAAAATTCTTATGTTTATTTATTTCATTTGGTCTTTGGATATATGTATCTAATGTGGAAAATCCAATTAAGCAGTATACTATAACTAATATACCAGTTCAAATTATAAATTTAGATACTTTAAAAAGTGATAATTTAGCTATTGCACCAGACCAAACTTTCACAATATCTTTAACTATACAGGGAAGTTCGTCTAATATTTATAGTGTCAATAAATCACAGTTCACAGTGGTAGCTAATTTATCTAATTATGCATTAAAAGCTGGGACTAATAGTATACCTGTTGAAATAATGGATTCACCAAATAATATAAATATAAAAAATAATGGAGTGTTAAGAATTAATATAAAACTAGAAAATATTATTGAAAAAACAATGTCAGTCCAATCAGAACTTAATGTGACTACAAGTGATGATACCTATGTAAAGAATATATCATTTTCAACATCAAATATAACAATATCAGGGCCTGAAGATTCAGTAAATAAGGTTGCTAAATTAGTTGTAAGGGGAAATGTTACTGCAAATAGCACTACAACTACGGCAAGTTTTCCGGTAGAAGCAGTTGATTCTAATGGAAATGTAGTTAGTAATGTTACGTTATCTACAACTAATGTTGATACCATAATAAATGCAGAAAAAGGCAAATCAGTACCAGTAAAGATTCAGACTACAGGAGAACTTCAAAAAGGACTTACTTTAGAGAGTATAACGGCAAATCCTAATACAATAAAAATAGTAGGAACACAAAGTGATTTAAATAGTACAGATGAAATACTTTCAGAACCTATAGATTTAAGTTCTATAACAGGAAATGAGACGATAATAACAAATATTATAGTTCCAGATAATATTACATTATTGCCTAATGAAAATAAAATTGAGGTAGAAGTTAAAGTTGATTCAAGTTTAGATACAGATAGTTCTGAAAATGAAATAGATACTAGTGAGGATAGTACAAAAACATTTGAATTACCAGTAAGTGTAGTTGGAGAGTTAAATGGATATAATGTAAGTTTAAGTAGTGATGTTGTAACGGTTATTCTAAAGGGAAAAGAAGATGCATTAAACAATATAGAGCCATCAGATTTATCCTGTGATATAGATATTTCAAAGTTAACAGAAGATGGTGGAAGTGTAACACCAACTATTACAAATACTAATAGTAATGTTACAATAGAAAGTGAAAGTCCTCAAACTATAGATGTTACATTTACAAAAGTAGAGGGTTAAAGGTTTATAAGTAAAATAATATGATTTTTAATTTGCCACAGAGGTTTATAGAGAAAAACGTTCTGTGGTAAAATAATTTTACTAAAGTTTTAAAGGATGGGATTTAGTTTATGACTATAAGAGTAAACAATATAAATTTAAGTATAGATGAAGATATATCATGTATAGAGAAAAAGGTAGCTAAAAAGTTAAATGTACTAACTGATGATTTAGGAAAGATAAAAATATTAAAAGAATCAATAGATGCTAGAAAAAAAAATAATATTAGATTTAATTATGCAGTTAGTTTAGAGTGTAAAAATGAAAAAAAGGTAGTAGCAAAGGCAAATAGCAATGATGTGAAAATAGATGTAGATGTACCTTTAAATTTAGAAGAGGTTAAATATGGCGATAAGGAATTAATTCATAGGCCAGTAGTTATAGGTCTTGGACCAGCAGGCCTTTTTGCAGCTTTAATATTAGCAAGGCAAGGATATAATCCAATAGTATTTGAGCGTGGAGAAGATGTAGATACAAGAAGTAAAACTGTTGAAGGGTTTTGGAAAACAGGAATTTTAAATCCAGAATCTAATGTGCAGTTTGGTGAAGGTGGAGCAGGAACTTTTTCAGATGGAAAATTAACAACTAGAATAAAGGATTCTAGGTGTAATATTGTTTTAGAGGCCTTAGTAAAGCATGGTGCTGATGAGTCTATAACATATGTTGGAAAGCCTCATGTAGGAACTGATGTATTAAAGGATGTTGTTAAAAGTATTCGTGAAGAGATAAAATCTTTAGGAGGAGAAGTTCATTTTAACTCAAAATTTGAAGGAATTATAAAAAGAAATAATGAACTAAAAGGAATTATAGTAAATGGAGAAGAGGTTCCTTGTGAGATTTGCATTTTAGCTTTAGGACATAGCTCAAGAGATACTTATGAGATGCTTTTTAAGGAAGAAATATTTATGAGTCAAAAACCTTTTGCCATTGGAGTTAGAATAGAGCATCCTCAAAGTTTAATAAATACTAATCAGTATGGTGAATATGCAAATCATAAAAGATTAAAGGCAGCAGATTACAGATTAACTTATCAAAGTGAAAAGATGCAAAGAGCAGTATATTCATTTTGCATGTGTCCAGGAGGTGTTGTAGTTAATGCTTCATCAGAAGAAGGAAGGCTTTGTGTAAATGGAATGAGTTATAATTCTAGAGATAAAGAAAATGCAAATTCAGCTTTAGTTGTTACAGTTTCAGGAAAAGACTTTAAAAGTGATAAGCCTTTAGCAGGAATGGAGTTTCAAAGACATTATGAAAGTTTAGCTTATAAATTAGGTGGTGGGAATTTTAAGACACCAATACAACTTTTAGGAGATTTCATGAATGACAAAAAAACTACTAAGTTAGGGAAAATAAACCCAAGTATATTAGCTAAAGAATACACACTTAGTAATCTTAAGGAAGCTCTCCCTAATTATATAGTTGACTCCTTAAAAGAAGGAGTAGAAAATTTTAATAAAAAAATAAATGGTTTTTCAGATTATGATGCTATTTTAACTGGTATAGAAACTAGAACATCAGCTCCAGTTAGGATAGAAAGAAACCAAAATTTAGAAAGTATATCTTTACATGGACTATATCCAGCAGGTGAAGGAGCAGGTTTTGCAGGTGGAATAGTATCAGCAGCTGTAGATGGAATAAAAGTAGCAGAGAGCATAATTGGAAGTTTTAAAAAAAATTGATAAAAAGTTGAATATAAATTGTCAGAAAATTTAGGTTTTCTGACTTTTTTTTGTTAAAATATATATGTAGCCAAATGTGAATAAAATAACAATTTTCAGAAAGATAAGAGGTTGATTATTATGAGTAAGAATTTTGATGAACTATTTACTAAAGTAAAAGGTATAAGTAAAAAAAGAGTTTCAGTAGCAGTGGCACAAGATGAACCAGTTTTAGAAGCTATTAAAGAAGTAGTACATGAAGGGCTGGTAGAGGCTATACTAGTTGGAAACAAAGAAGAAATATTAGAAATAGCTAAAAAAATAAAGATGGATTTAACTGGAGTAGAAATTATTGATGAAAAAGATACTAAAAAAGCTGCTTTGAAGGCTGTTGAAATCGTATCAACAGGCAAGGCTGATATGGTTATGAAAGGATTAGTTGATACTGCAACCTTTTTAAGAAGTGTATTAAACAAGGAAATAGGCTTAAGAACAGGAAAACTTATGTCTCATGTAGCTGTTTTTGATTTGCAAAAAATGGATAGACTATTATTTTTAACTGATGCAGCTTTTAACACATATCCAGATTTGAAAGCTAAAAAAGATATGATAGGAAACGCTGTACAGGTTGCTAAGGCTTGTGGAATAGAAACTCCAAAAGTTGGCGTTATTGCACCAGTTGAAGTGGTGAATACAGATATGCAAGCCACAGTAGATGCAGCACTTCTTGCTAAGATGAGTGATAGAGGACAAATAAGAGGTTGTATAGTTGATGGTCCTTTTGCCCTTGACAATGCAATATCAGAGGAAGCTGCACATCATAAAGGAATAGTAAGTCCAGTAGCTGGAAAAGCAGATGTATTATTACTTCCAAGTATTGATGTAGCTAACGTTATGTATAAAACGTTGACATACATGTCAGATTCAAAAAATGGTGGTGTATTAGTAGGAACATCAGCACCAGTTATATTAACTTCAAGAGCAGATAGTTTTCATACTAAAGTTAACTCAATAATTTTAGCGGCATTAATAGCTAAATCAAAATAAATCTTTTAATTATATTAATATGAAAATTAAAGAGGAGTGGTTTAAATGTCATATAAATTATTAATAATAAATCCAGGTTCAACATCAACTAAAATAGGTGTATATGAAGATGAGAAAGAATTATTTCAAGAAACTTTAAGACATACAAACGAGGAATTGAAAAGATATGATAGTATCTTTCATCAATTTCAATTTAGAAAAGATGTTATATTAAACGTACTTAAAGAAAAGAATTTCGATATAGATACATTAAGTGCAATAGTTGGTAGAGGTGGAATGCTAAAGCCAGTTGAAGGTGGAACTTATGCAGTTAATGATGCAATGGTTGAAGATTTAAAAATAGGGGTGCAAGGACCTCATGCTTCAAATCTTGGTGGAATATTAGCAAAATCAATAGGAGATGAATTAAATATACCATCTTATATAGTAGACCCAGTTGTTACTGATGAGTTAGAGGATGTTGCTAGATTATCAGGGGTTCCTGAACTTCCAAGAAAAAGTAAATTCCATGCTTTAAATCAGAAAGCAGTTGCAAAAAGATACGGAAAAGAAACTGGAAAAGGATATGAAAATTTAAACCTACTTGTTGTTCACATGGGCGGAGGAGTTTCAGTTGGAGCTCATAAAAAAGGAAGAGTTATAGATGTAAATAATGCATTAGATGGAGATGGTCCATTTTCACCAGAAAGAGCTGGAACAGTTCCAGTTGGAGATTTAATAAAGATGTGCTTTAGTGGAGATTATTCACAAGAGGAAGTCTATAGTAAAACAGTTGGAAAAGGCGGATTTGTAGGATATCTAAACACTAATGATGTAAAGGGAACCATTGATAAAATGGGAGAAGGAGATAAAGAATGTGAAAGAGTTTATAGAGCATTCCTTTATCAAATAACCAAGACAGTTGGAGAAATGGCAGCAGCATTAAATGGTAAGGTTGACCAAATAATTTTAACAGGTGGAATAGCATACTCTCCAGTATTAGTTCCAGATTTAAAGGATAATATAGAATGGATAGCCCCAGTTACTGTTTATCCAGGAGAAGATGAATTGCTTGCTCTAGCGCAAGGGGCTATAAGAGTATTAAGTGGAGAAGAAAAAACGAAAGAATATAGTGGTTATAAGGAGATTATGCAAACTATATAGTTAAATTAATTAGAGTAGGATGGATAAATAGTCCATCCTATTTTTTGTGAGCAAGGAAATACTACTTTTGTAAAGATGATATATTGATAAAAAGTTTGTTATTATATATAAAGTAATGAATTGTAATATTATACAAAAATATATGAATAAGTTTGTAAGTATTGTTTATATGTTAAAATAAAGAAAAAATGTATAATATTATTATAAAATTAAGAAGTATTATAGTAGGTGAAACTTAGGGGGAGAATTTATGGCTAATTTATCATTAAAACATATTTATAAGATATATCAAGGGGATGTAACTGCTGTTAGGGATTTTAATTTAGAAATAGCAGATAAAGAATTCATAGTATTTGTTGGACCATCAGGTTGTGGTAAATCAACTACTTTAAGAATGGTTGCAGGACTTGAAGAAATATCAAAGGGTGAGTTATATATAGGAGACAAGTTAGTAAATGATGTGGAGCCTAAGGAAAGAGATATAGCGATGGTCTTCCAAAGTTACGCATTATATCCACATATGAGCGTTTATGATAATATGGCATTTGGATTAAAATTAAGAAAAGTTCCAAAGGCAGAGATAGATAAAAAGGTTAGAGAGGCGGCTAAAACTTTAGATATAGAGCATTTATTAGATAGAAAACCAAAGGCATTATCAGGTGGGCAAAGACAAAGGGTTGCCCTTGGAAGAGCAATAGTTAGAGAACCCAAAGTATTCTTAATGGACGAGCCTTTATCTAACTTAGACGCTAAGTTAAGAGTTCAAATGAGAACAGAAATATCTAAATTGCATCAAAGATTACAAACAACATTTATATATGTAACTCATGATCAGGTAGAAGCTATGACTATGGGAACTAGAATAGTTGTTATGAAGGACGGTGTAATTCAACAAGTTGCAACTCCTCAGGAAATATATAATAATCCAGCTAATATATTTGTTGCAGGATTTATAGGAAGCCCTCAAATGAACTTTATTGAAGGAACAGTAGCTGAAGAGGGTGGAAAGTTTTATGCTAAATTCCAAAATGAAAAAATAGAAATCGGTGAAGAAAAGGGTAAAAAATTAAAAGATAAAGGGTATATAGGAAAGTTAGTTACTTTTGGAATAAGACCAGAACATTTAGATGATAATAGTGATTTAGTAAAAGAAAATTTAAATAAAATAATTCATGTAAAAACTGAAGTTGTAGAACTTATGGGTGCTGAAAGTTATATTTATACTAAGTGTGGGAATCAAAATATAACAGTAAGGGTAAATGGTAGTACTAAATTAGGAAATGGAGATAATGCTAGAATATATGTTAATGTAGATTATTTACATGTATTTGATAAGGACATAGAAAATAAAATAATTTAATTAACAAAAGAGGTTTGAGGTGAATTTATGAGGAAATTTCATGATTTTTTAAATGAAATATATTGCAATACAAAGATTCCTTTTAATATAAAATTAAGTGATGGTGAGGAAATAAAATTTTTATCTAGTGATTTAGAAAAATTAGGTGTTGTTAATGAAAAGATAGACTGTAATAAAGATATTACCATTACAACTACTAAAAATTATAAGAACTGTGTTCCTTTGCTTAAGTACTTAATAAAAAAGCAGATAAAGGATATAGATGTTAGCAAAAAAAAAGTAATAAAAAATTTACTTCAGAATAATTATGTTGATTTAGAATCTATAAAAGATAATTTTCCATGGCTTTTAGGTGAAACATTTCTTATAACTATATACTCTAAAAACTTTAATAAAGATATATTATCTTTAATAAATGAAAGTTATTCAGATTATAATATTATAAGTTTAGAGTATAGTAACTATATAATAGTTATAGGTAACTTAGATGATATTGAAGAGCAAGTAAAGGGACTTAGAGACGCAATATATTCTAATCTTTATATTAAATGTTATATAAGTTATTCAAAAATAAAAAATATAAAAGAAATTAAAGAGAAAGTAGATAAAACATTTGAAAATATAGATTTAGCTATGAGATATAACTTATCAGCAGATATATATGAAGAAAGAAGCCTTATATTAGAGAATATAGTAGATAATATTGATAATAAAATAAAAGAAGATATCATAATTAATTTTGCCTATGGGTTCTCTAGACTAGACGGGGAGATGAGTAAAACAATAGATGTATTTTTAAAATCAGGCTTAAATATTACAGACGCAGCAAAAAAGCTTTATATTCATAGAAATACTTTGGTATATAGATTAGATAAGATACAAAAGTATACGGGATATGATATACGAAATTTTAATGAAGCTATGTTTTTTAAGATAGCATTCTTAATAAGCCTTAATAAAGAGCCAGAGAAATAGTTATAAATTTAAAATAATTAATATAAAAAGTATAGTATACAACGAGTACTAAGTTGTTACTATACTTTTGTTGATACATATATAAACAATAAAGTAATTATTTAGAATAATATGTTGAAAATGTATAAAATCAATAGTATAATAATAACTGGAAACGTTATTGGAAAAAAATT
>JAUNBX010000006.1:45823-69198 GCA_030526875.1 Clostridium perfringens
GATTCAAAAGAACTTACTATATGGTCTCATTTAAAACCAGGAGAAATTAAAGCTGTTGAAGAATTAGCTAACAAATGGGGAGAAGAGAATGGATATAATGTAAAGGTTGTAGATGACCAAGGAGAACCACAAGATTATATACAAGCAGCAAATAGTTCTAAGGGCCCAGATGTATACTTTGGAATGGCACATGATAATTTAGGAACATTACAAAAAGCTGGACTTTTGGCAGAAGTTCCTGAAGAAATAATAGAGGAAGAGGCTTTAGCATCAGAGCAAATAGTAGATGCTATAACTATAGAAGGAACACAGTATGCAGTTCCAATAGCACAAGAAACTACAGCATTATTTTATAATAAAGATTTAGTTTCAGAAGTTCCAGAAACTATGGAGGAACTAGTTGAGATTGCAGAGGAAAAAGGATTTAAATATGCTATTGGAGACTTTTATAGATCTTACGGATTTATAGCAGCAAATGGTGGATACGTATTCAAAGATAATGATGGTACATTAGATTCAACAGATATAGGTTTAAATAATGAAGGTGCCGTAAAGGGATATGAATTCCTCGAAGATTTAGTTGTTAATAAAAAACTTATGGCATCAGATATAAATGGTGATGCCGCAATTGGAGAATTTACGTCAGGAAACTCAGCATTTTTCATATCTGGACCTTGGGATATAGCATCGTTTGAAGAACAAGGTTTGAATTTTGATGTTGCTAAAATACCAACTTTAAATGGAAATGAGGTTACTCCATTTATGGGAGTACAAGCAGCTTTTGTAAGTTCTAAATCAGATACACAAGAAGATGCATGGGAACTTGTTAAATACTTAGCTGAAAACTCAGGAGATATAGTTTTAGAAGAGGGAAATAGAATACCAGTTTATACTGATTCTTTTGAAACAGAAGCATTTAAAAATAATAAATATATGGAAGCATTTGTTGAACAAGCAAAGGTGGCAGATCCTATGCCAAATATACCAGAAGTTCAAGCAATGTGGAAACCAGGGGAAACAAATATATTACTTATGATCCAGGGGCAACAAACAGCAAAAGAGGCTGCAGATAAAACTGTTGAGCAGATAAAAGAGGGAATAGCTCAGCAAAAATAGTTGTGGGGATTAGGGGGATTTGCCCCCTAATTTAATATTAAACTAAGGCATTATTAATAAAAGGGGAGAGAGTTATGCAACTTACAGCACCAAGAAAGAAAAAATCAACAACATTAAAATCTATGCCGTATCTTTTACCGGCTATAATATCTATCTTTATATTTACAGTATGTCCTATAATATATACGGTTGTTATAGCATTTACTAATAAGACTTTGTTACAAAGTGAACCATTAAAATTTGTAGGACTTTCTAACTTTATAGAAGTACTTACAGGACCATTTAAAGATGTATTTTTCCCAGTATTTACTTGGACTATAGTATTTGCATTATGCTCAACACTGGGAACGTTTTTGTTAGGGCTTATAGTAGCTATATTATTAAATAATCCTAATATAAAGGAAAGAGGGGTATATAAAGCAGTACTTATACTTCCATGGGCACTTCCGGCAACAGTAGCTATTCTATCATGGCAAGGCTTGTTAAATGGAAGTTATGGTGCCATAAATAATTTACTTATGAATATTAATATAATTTCAGAACCTATACAGTGGCTTACTGATCCTATGTGGGCAAGATTTGCTCTTATAATGGTAAACATATGGCTTGGATTTCCATATATGATGAATGTTTGTTTAGGTGCATTAGGGGCCATACCAGATTCTTATTATGAAGCTGCAGATGTAGATGGAGCTAGTAAAGCTCTACAATTTTTCAAAATAACACTACCATCACTTGCCCAGACATCATATCCACTTATAATTTCATCTTTTGCATTTAACTTTAATAACTTTGGTTCTGCATATCTTATAACAGGAGGAAATCCAGCTAGGTTAAATACTCAATTTGCTGGGTATACAGATATTTTAGCCTCCGTAAACTATAAATTAGCAACTACTTTTGGGAGATTTGAAATAGCATCAACAATAAGTATTATTATATTTATAATTTTAGCAACTATTTCATATTTTCAAATGAAATTATCAGGACAGTTTGAGGAGGTAGAATAATATGCAAGCACTAGAGAAACAAAAAATAGATGATATTTCAAAATTAAAGTATAAGAAAAAATTAAGAACAGCAGAAAAGAGAAAAGCATGGGTTTCAAGAATTCTTCTTTGGGTTATGATGGCAGTAGTCTTATTTCCTGTTTTAGCTATAATATCAGCTTCTATGGCAAAGGGAAATGCATTTACTCAGTCTACGATACTTCCAACATCTTGGACATTAGAAAATTATAAAAAAGTTATTACAAATACTAACTTTTTAATATGGGTTAAAAACTCACTAATAGTATGTTTTGTAACAGCAATAATACAATTAGCAATGACAATTCCAGCAGCTTTTGCTTTTTCAAAGCTTAGATTTGCTGGCAGAAGAAAAGGACTTATGTTTTTATTACTTCTTCAGATGTTTCCAGCAACTATGGCTCTTCCTGCAATACTTGGAATAGCTTATAGCTTAAATGGTATGGATAAAATACTTACATTAGTAATAATAGGTTGTGGGGGAAGTGCCTATAATATATGGCTTCTTAAAGGCTTTTTAGATGGTATACCAAAAGAACTTAGTGAAGCAGCTTTTGTTGATGGAGCAACTACTTTTCAAACATTTATAAAGATAATACTTCCTTTAACTAAGAATATGTTAGTTGTTATATTCTTATTTAGTTTTATAGGTTCCTATGGAGAATATATATTTGCATCAGCACTTTTAAAGGATCCTGACAGTCAAACTCTTATGGTTGGACTTAGAAGTTTTATAAATGGTAAGTTTTCTGCTAATTGGCCACAATATTCAGCAGCAGCAGTAATGGCATCAGCTCCAATTGTAGTATTATTTTTAATGTCACAAAAGTTTATATCAAAAGGATTAGTAGCAGGAGCAGTTAAAGGTTAAAGTACTAGTTTTAAATAAGGTAAGAAGATTAAATTTATTGACTATTTTTGGAATAAATTGTATAATATATGCGAAAACGATACCGGATTATTTATAAATTCATATGTGTTTTCAGAAGGGGTGACTAGTAATGACCATCAAAGACATAGCAAGAATTGCTGGAGTAGGTGTCAGTACAGTATCTAGGGTATTAAATAATCATCCAGATGTTAAGGATGAGACAAGGGAAAAAATACTTAAAGTTATAAAGGATAGTAATTATATACCAAACAACAGTGCTAGGATTTTAAAGCAAAATAATACTAGAAATATAGGTGTTTTAGTAAAAGGAGTATTTAATCCTTTTTTCTCAGAAATGATAAATATAATAGGCAATGAAATACATGAACTAGGCTACACTATGATTCTTCAGCAAAATGATTATACTTTTGATGAAGATATGGATACTTTGCTTGGGTTTATTAAAGAAAAAAGACTTCAAGGAGTAATATGCCTTGGTGGAAATTTTATCGATATTAAAGAAGAAAGTTTTGATTCTATAAATATTCCTATAGTATTAACATCTGTAAATACTATATCAAATCTTGGGAAAAACAAATATTCATCAATAGGAATAGATAATAAAAAATCTGCCCATGATGTTACAAAATATTTAATGGAATTAGGTCATAGAAATATAGCTATAATGCTAGGAGAAAAGGATGACTTAGGAATAGGTTGGTGGCGTCTTAAGGGGTTTAAAGAGGCTTTAGAAGAAAAAGATTATTATTTTTCAGAAGATAGTATATTAATAGGGAATTATGATACTGAAAGTGCATATAGTGCAACTAGAAAGTTATTAAATGAAAGACGTGACATAACAGCAATATTTGCTATATCAGATATAATGGCAATAGGAGTTGCTAAAGGAGTTATTGATAGTAAATTAAAAATTGGTGATGATATATCAATAATAGGTTTTGATGGAATGGATATAAGTGAATTTTATAATCCAGGAATAACAACAGTAAGGCAGCCTAAACAATTAATGGCAACAAAAAGTATAAAGCATTTATTCAATTTAATAAATAAAAAGGAAAATCATAAACATCTGTTATTAGATACTGAATTAATTAAAAGAGAATCATGCAAAGTTGTTAATGAACTAGTAAATATTTTAGTATAGGAAATAATATGTTTATTTGAAATGCAGTTTAGGGGGAGAAATAAATGGAGAGACGAAGTGGAATAATAATGCATATTTCATCATTACCTGGGAAATATGGTATTGGAACATTTGGGAAAGAGGCTTATGAATTTGCAGATTTTCTTAAAAAAGCTGGACAAACATACTGGCAAATACTTCCTTTAGGACAAACAGGATATGGGGATTCACCGTATCAATCATTTTCAGCTTTTGCTGGAAATCCTTATTTTATAGATTTTGATATATTAAATGAAGAAGGATTATTAGAAAAAAAAGATTATATAAATATTAATTTTGGCTATGATTCAGAAGATATAGATTACGGATTATTATTTATTGAAAAATTAAGGGTTATTAGAATAGCTTATGAAAAATCAAAAAATAGGTTAGGGGAAGATTATAATAGGTTTAAGGAAGAAGAAAGTTTATGGATTAATGATTATGCTTTATATATGGCAGTAAAGGGACGTTTTGCTCTTAAATCATGGCAAAATTGGGCAGAAGACATTAAGAAAAGATATGGTTATTCTATGGATTACTATAATAGGGAACTTAAGGATGATATTGAATATTGGAAATTTATTCAGTATATATTCTTTAAACAATGGTATAAACTAAAAAAATATGTTAATTCTTTAGGTATAAAGATAATAGGGGATATGCCTATTTATGTATCAGAAGATAGTGCAGACGTTTGGGCAAATCCACAAGCTTTTCTGTTAGATGAAAATCAAGCGCCAATAAAAGTTGCAGGGTGCCCGCCAGATGCATTTTCAGAGACAGGACAACTTTGGGGAAATCCAATATATGATTGGGACTATTTAGAGAGAACTGGATATAGATGGTGGATAGATAGAGTAAGAGAAAGTCTTAAAACATATGATATTGTTAGAATAGATCATTTTAGAGGTTTTGAATCCTATTGGGAAATACCTTATGGTGAGAAAACTGCAATTAATGGAAAATGGGTTAAAGGCCCTGGAATGAAATTATTTAAAGCCATAGAATATGCATTAGGAAAAGTAAATGTTATTGCTGAAGATTTAGGCTATTTAACTGATGATGTTCTCACTTTTAGAGATGAAACTGGTTTTCCAGGAATGAAGGTATTACAATTTGCTTTTGATTCTAGGGAGGAAAGTGATTATTTACCTCATAATTATATAAAAAATTGTATTGCTTATACAGGAACTCATGATAATGACACTTTTAGAGGGTGGTATGAAGTGACAGGGGATAAAGAAGATATAGAGTATTGTGTTAAATATCTTCATTTAAATAAAGAAGAGGGTTATAACTGGGGATTTATAAGGGGTGTTTGGAGCAGCGTTGCAAATACAGCCATTGCAGTAATGCAAGACTTTTTAGATTTAGGAAATGAGGCTAGAATGAATATGCCATCAACAACAGGAGAGAATTGGAGATGGAGATTAAAAGATGGTACGCTTACAGAAGAATTAGCAGAAAAAATATATGATATAACTAAGCTATATGGTAGATGTAAAGATGAAAATAAAGATAATGCTAAGGATAAAAAAATATAATTTTATATGATTAAATCTTATTATATGGGGTTTCATTTATTATAAAAAACTCCATATAATAATTTACAAAAAAGGAATAATAGTGTATAATATAAATGTAGAATAAATTTATTCTTATATGAATTGGCAACGTTACCTGATAAGATTAAATTAATAAAACAAAAAAACAATCTCTTTTTAGTTAGATATAAATAAGGCAAGGCTATCCCAAAAGTCTTACCTTTTTTTTTGTATCAAAATTAAGTATAATGATACTATATAAAAAAAGGAGATGAACAACTTTGAGTGAATTCGAATCTAAGATAAGATCAAAGGAATTAGATTATTTTTTTAATGCTATTTTAGAAATTAAAGATATAGAAGAGTGTTATAGATTTTTTGAGGATGTTTCAACCATAACTGAATTAAAAGCGTTAGCACAAAGATTACAAGTTGCAAAGATGTTAAGAGAGAAAAAAACATACACTGAAATTGGAGCAGTAACAGGAGCATCAACTGCAACAATTAGTAGAGTAAATAGGTGTTTAAATTATGGAAATGAAGGATATAATACCATTTTAGATAGGTTAGAAATAGATAAAGAGCAGTAAGTTAAACTGCTCTTATTCTAATATTATTTTAAGTCATCTATTTGTTTTTTTAAGTCGAATACTTCACCTTGAACTTGTTTGATTTTTGCTTTATTACTTTCAAGTCTAGATTTAATATCCTCAACTATATTTTGCATACTTTCTATTCTTTCCATAGAAGTAGGTCTTCCATTAAATAATCTATCAGTGAAATCATCTAATCTTTCTTCATCATTTTTAATAAATGTTTTTAATTTCTTTATAAATTCTTCTTTTTTATCTACAAGACCTTGTAAAAACTCTTCTTGTCTTTGAGCTCTATCAGAATTAATTTTATCAAAATATTCTTGTCTAAGAGCATAGAATTTATCTCTAGCTTCCTTAAACGCATTTACTACATTTTCATTTTCTTCTTTTCCGCAGAAGCCTATATGGAAGAATTTTTCACTTAATTCTTTAACCTTTTCAGAAGCTTCTTTCCAGTTTTCATTAACATAAAGAGTTTTTAAATCTTCTATAAGAGCACGTCTAGCCTCTAAATTCAATTTATTATTAGCTTTAAGTTCATCAAAATATTCTTGTCTTTTAGAGAAAAATTCATTTTTAGCACTTGCATATCCTTGACTTATTTCATCATTGCCTTCCTTACCAGAAAACCCAATAGACTTAAATTCATCACATAAAGCTGTGAATTCTTCAGTTGCTTTTTTCCAATTTTCATTATCAACTAATCCTTGAAGTTTAGTTATAATTTCTCTTTTTCTCTCAGCTTTTACAGCAAAATCACTTTGAAGATTTTTAATTGCTTCTTTTCTCATAGAATAAAGATTTGATTTTGTATCTTTAAATTCATGAAATAACTTTTCATTAGATTCTTTTCCGGCGAAACCTATTTCATAAAACTCTTGGCTGTATTTCTTTAAAAGTTCGTCAGTTTCTTTTAAACCATTAGAATAATTTAATTCTTTTAATAACTTTATTAATTCTATCTTTTTAGTTTCATTTTCTTTAAAATGTTCTTTAGATTTATCATAAAATTCTTGTCTAGCTTTAAAGAAGTAATCTTTTGCTTCTTTTAATTCATCATTTAATATATTATTTTCTTTTTGATCATAGTATGGAATTTTTCTAAATTCATCTAATAAAGCATCTAGTTTTGCTTTAGCCTCTTTCCAATTTGTAGCATTATCAGTAAGCTCTTTTATAGAGTTTATAATTTTTCTCTTTTCATCAGAAGTTTCTTTTTCATGTTCTTTTAGAAGTTCTCCGAAATTTTCCATGGGTTTTTCAGCAGTTTCTTCTATGTAAATAGATTCATTGTTTGACATATATAAAATCCCCTTTCTTAATTAACACTTAATATAATTTTAAGGTGTTATTAACATTATGTCTATAACAAATAATTTAATAATTGTAATTAATGCACATTAATAACTATAAAATTTTATGATTAATTAAAACAAATTATTCTTAAATATCATTATTTTGTCACAGAGTGAATATAAAATTATTAACAGCTAGTAATATATATGATATTATAAGTTGAAGAAAAAAATATCAATAATACAGAGAGGGTGCTGAAATTTGTCAAGATTATTCGGAACAGATGGAGTTAGAGGAATTGCAAATACAGAATTAACATCAGAGTTAGCATATAATTTAGGAAGAGCAGGAGCTTATGTATTAACAGAAGGAACTCATAAGCCTAAAATAATAGTAGGAAAAGATACAAGAGTATCAAGCTATATGTTAGAATCAGCTTTAATTGCTGGAATACTTTCAGTAGGAGCAGAAGCTGTATGCGTAGGGGTAATACCGACACCTGCAGTTGCACACTTAACAAGAGCTTATGGTGCTGACGCTGGAGTAATGATATCAGCTTCTCACAACCCTGTTGAATATAATGGAATTAAGTTTTTTAATGACAAGGGATATAAATTATCAGATGATTTAGAAGATCAAATACAAAAAGTAATAGAAGAAGGTTTTAAGGAAGTTCCATCACCAACTGGAGTTTCTTTAGGAAGAAAAGTAGAAGAACTTGGAGCTTTAGAAGATTACATAGAGTTTGCTAAAAATACTGTGGGAATCGATTTAAGTGGGTTAAAAATAGCTTTAGATTGTGCAAATGGAGCATCACATCAAGCTGCTGTAAGAGGATTTAGAGAGCTAGGTGCTGAAGTTTTTGTAATAAATGATAATCCGGATGGGACAAACATAAATGAAAATTGTGGTTCTACACATCCAGAAGAATTAATGGATTATGTTGTTAGGAAAAATTGTAATATGGGATTTGCTTTTGATGGTGATGCAGATAGATGCTTAGCTGTTGATGAAAAAGGAAATCTAATCAATGGAGATTATATTTTAACTATTTGTGGAAAATATTTAAAGGATTTAGGAAGATTAAAGGATGATACAGTAGTTGTTACTGTTATGAGTAACTTAGGAATGATGTTAGCTTGTGAAAAAGAGGGAATAAAAACTATTAAAACTAAAGTTGGAGACAGATATGTTTTAGAGGAAATGGTTAATAACGATTATATACTAGGTGGAGAACAATCAGGGCATATAATATTCCTAGAACATAACACAACTGGAGATGGACTAGTTACTGCCCTTCAATTAGCATCTATAGTTAAGAAAACAAAACAATCATTAAATGAATTAGCATCAATAATGAAAGAACTTCCACAAGTTTTAGCCAATGCTAAGGTGCCAAATAATATGAAAAATATTCATGAAATGGATGAAGAAATAAAAGCTGAAATAAGTAAAATAGAACAAGCGTTAAATGGGGTTGGAAGAGTTTTAATAAGACCTTCAGGTACAGAACCGTTAGTTAGGGTTATGTTAGAGGGTGAAAATCAAAAAGAGATAGATAAAATGGCTCATGATCTAGCAGATTTAATAATGAAAAAAGCAAATAATAAATAGAAATTTATTTTTAGGGGGAGTAAAATCCCCTAAATTTATTATATAGATGTATATACATCTATATATCTAGTATTAAATAGAAGAAAATTGAAGAAAAACTAATAAAATAAAATATAATTTAAATAAATGGATAAATATAAGCTAAAATACTTGAAAAAAAGTTTTTAGGTGGTAAAATATTAAATTGTAAGTAATAATATGCTAATAACATAATATACTAGATTAGCATATACTTTATTAGGACTAAATTATAAAAGTGTTAAGATAAGCGCCAGAACTCCAAGAAATGAGTTGACGAGGATGAGGGGCATCGAAATTTCGGCGGATACCTCACGGTATGCACTATCGTAAAAGTTGGACAAAGCTTAAAAGTGATTTTAAGGACAAAGCCAGTTAAGTGCTATAAATTTAGTCCTTTCTTAAAAATAATTAATATATAAGGAAGGAAAATTTTTTATGTGTGGAATAGTAGGATATGTAGGTAAGGAAGAAGCTACAAAGATATTAGTGGAAGGTTTATCAAAATTAGAATATAGAGGATATGATTCAGCAGGAGTTGCAGTACTTGAAAATGAAAAGATTAAAGTTGAAAAGTGTAAAGGTAGACTTTTAAATCTTGAAGAAAAGTTAAAAAGTACTCCTTTAAAAGGACATATAGGAATAGGACATACTAGATGGGCAACTCATGGAGAACCATCAGATGTAAATTCTCATCCTCATAGCAATAATAATGTTACTTTAAGTGTAGTTCATAACGGGATAATTGAAAACTATACTAAGTTAAAGGAAATGTTAATAGGCAAAGGGTATAAGTTCTTCTCACAAACAGATACAGAAGTTATACCAAATCTTGTGGATTACTACTATGAAGGAGATTTATTAGATGCAGTGATGAAAGCAACATCTAAAATGGAAGGTTCTTATGCAATAGGTGTTATATGTAATAATGAACCAGACAAAATAGTAGCAGTTAGAAAAGATAGTCCATTAATAGCAGGAGTTGGGGAAGGTGAGTTCTTTATAGCATCCGATATACCAGCAGTTTTAAATCATACAAGAGATGTATATCTTTTAAATGATAAGGAATTTGTTGTTTTAACTAAAAATGGAATAACATTGTATGATGAAGATAAAAATGTTATAGAAAAAGAAATATTCCATGTTACATGGAATGCAGATGCAGCTGAAAAAGGTGGATATGAAGATTTCATGATAAAAGAAATTCATGAACAGCCAAAAGCTATAAAGGATACAATGACTTCAAGAATAGTATTAGGTGAGCCTATAACTTTAGATGATATTCATATAACTAAAGAAGATCTTGAAAACATTGATAGAATTTATATGGTAGCTTGTGGAACAGCTTATCATGCAGGAATAATAGGAAAATATGCTATTGAAAAGTTAGCTAGAATACCAGTTGAAACTGATATAGCATCAGAATTTAGATATAGAGATCCAGTAATAACTAAAAATACTTTAGTTATAGTTTTAAGTCAATCAGGAGAAACTGCAGATACTTTAGCAGTTTTAAGAGATAGTAAGGCTAAAGGGGCTAGAGTACTTGCAGTAACAAATGTCGTAGGAAGTTCAGTATCAAGAGAAGCTGATGATGTTTTATACACTTGGGCAGGACCTGAAATTGCAGTTGCATCAACAAAAGCTTACGTAACTCAACTTATTGCTATGTATACAATAGGACTTCACTTTGCAAGTTTAAGAAAAACAGTTTCTGATGAAGAAATAGAAAATATTAAAAAGGAAATGCTTGTACTTCCTGAAAAAGTAGAAGAGATACTATCTAATAAAGAAGAAATACAAAAATTTGCTGCTAAGCATTATGGTGAAAAAGATATGTATTTCTTAGGTAGAGGGTTAGATTATGGAGTTGCTATGGAAGGTTCTTTAAAACTTAAAGAAGTAACTTATATTCACTCAGATGCATATGCAGGAGGAGAATTAAAGCATGGTCCTATAGCATTAATTGAAAAAGATGTTGTAGTTGTAGCTCTTTTAACACAAACAGAGCTTGCAGATAAAATGGTAAGTAATATTCAAGAGGTTGTTACAAGAGGAGCTAGAGTACTTGCAGTTATGTGTAAAAAAGATAAAGCATATGCAAATTCAATGGATGCCTCAATAATAATACCAGATACAATAAGTCTTTTAACACCAGTATTAAGTGTTGTACCGCTTCAATTATATTCTTACTATGTTGCAAAACAAAAAGGGTTAGATGTTGATAAGCCAAGAAATTTAGCAAAATCAGTTACAGTTGAGTAATAAACAATAAAGAAAAGATGTGCATGAAATTCATGCACATTTTTTTTATTTTAAGAAAATCATTAAAGTTCTTGAATATTTATATCTTTAAATTAATATATAGTAATTTGGCAATATTTTAATTGATTTAGGATAATTTTTTGTAATAATTTCTTAACACTTTTAGAGTAAAATTAAAGGAGTTGTAAAACGAATCAAAGAATTATACTATAAGGAGATGTAAAAGGCATGGGGGATAAATCTATGAGAAAACAAGATATAAGAAAGATAATTAGGAGAAAAAGGGAAGAGCTTAATAAAGAAATAAAAAAAGAGTTAGATTTAAGAATAATGAATAATTTTTTTCAAAGTGGCTATATAGATAAAAGCAATGTGATATTTATTTATGTGAATATGGATAGTGAAATAAATACAGTAGATATAATAACAAAACTCTTAGAGATGGGTAAGAGGGTTGCAGTACCTAAAGTGATTCCAGGAAGTAAGGAAATGGTGGCTCTTGAGATTAAGTCACTTTCAGATTTAAATGAAAGTGGGGCTTTTGGAATACTAGAACCTGATATAACTAAAAAAAATGTAGGGGATGAAGTGGATTTAATAATACTCCCTGGATTAGCTTTTGATAAAAGAGGATATAGAATAGGTTACGGTGGGGGATTTTACGATAGATTTTTAGAAAAATATAATAAGGTAAAAAGGTTATCTTTGTGTTACAACTTTCAGATAATAGAAAATATTCCTGAAGAGGATTTTGATGAAGCTATAGATACTATAATTACTGAAGATAAAATAGTAAAAATTAATTAATTTATTCATTTAGTTGACATGGTTAAACTAAATGAATATAATAAAAATATAAATAAACACATATCCCTATAAAAATAGTAGGAAAAACATTGAAGTAGAATAGTAGTATAAAGCAATATTTAAAATTGCATACTTAAATTAATAGATTAAGTAATTACAGTTACAGAGAGGAAGCTAAAGCTGAGATGCTTCTAACATGTATTTTATATGAATGTGCGCTATGGAGTTTATATCACCAAAATTTTAGTAATGATATACGGTAAAGCCCGTTATAGCTTAAGGATTTATTTAGATCTATTAACAAGGGACTTTTTGTCTGAAGTAGAGTGGAACCACGAAAATTTTCGTCTCTATCTTTTGATAAAACAGCTCTTTTTTTTTGTGTGAAATTTAGAATAGGTTAATGGAGGTAGAAAAATGAGTAAAAAAATTATTGGAATATCAGCTAATATAGAAATGGCTACTGATAGCGCTTGCTTTGCTGGATGCAAAAGATTAAGACTTTATAATGAGTACGTTGATTCAGTTATAAAAGCTGGTGCTATCCCTATGGTGATACCAGTTGTTACTGATAAAAAAATTTTAGAAGAGCAGCTTAATGTTATAGATGGATTAATAATTTCAGGGGGTTATGATATAGATCCTTTAAGATATAATGAAGAGCCACATCCGCTTCTAGGACAAACATTCCCAGAAAGGGATGAATTTGAATTTAATTTAGTGAAGTTAGCAATGGAAAAAGAAATTCCTATACTAGGTATATGTAGAGGACATCAAGTATTAAATGTTGCTAATGGAGGAACTTTATATCAGGATATATCACTTAAAGAAGGAAGTAATTTAAAGCATATTCAAAGTGGACATGGATCTACAGTTTCTCACAAAATTAATATAGAAAAAGATTCTATGCTTTATGAGATATTAGGAGAAAGTGCTCTAATTAATTCTCTACATCATTTAGCAGTTAAGGATATAGCTAAAGGGTTTAAAGTTAGCGCTATGGCAAGTGATGGAGTTATTGAAGCTATAGAAAGAGAAGAAGGTTCTTTTGCAATGGGTATTCAATGGCATCCAGAGGTTTTAGCTAGTAAAAGTGAAGAGATGTTAAATATATTTAGATACTTTATAAGGAAAATAAAATAATAAAATTAAAGTTATTTAGAATTTAGAACTACTAATTTACAAACAATATTTATGATATAAAGTATATTAGTTTTAAATATTAATACTAATAAAAATAAAAGAGAGGTTTAAATCTATGAAAACAACGAAATCAAAAATAGGATTTCTTAGCATTATTCTTTTGGGGTTTAATGCTATTGTAGGAAGTGGAATATTCTTACTTCCAAATCAGGCTATGAAACTTATTGGGCCTACAAGCCTATTTGTAATATTATTTGATGCATTTTTAGCAATTACAATAGCTTTATGTTTTGCAGAAATGGGAGGGATATTTAAGAAAAACGGTGGTCCCTATGTGTATACACGGGAAGCCTTTGGTAGCTTTGCAGCTTTTGAAGTTGGTATAATGACTTATGCTATATGTGTTATAGCTTGGGCTACTATGGCTGTTGGTTTTACTACAGCGTTATCAGTATTTTGGCCAGGGGCAGATAAAGGTATAACTAAAGATATTTTAGTTACTGCATTTATAATTGCCTTAGGTATACTTAATATACTTGGGGTAAACTTTACTAAAATAATAATGAATATAGCTACTGTAGGGAAAATAATTCCCCTTATCATATTTATTGCTATTGGTGTTTTCTTTATGAAAGTTAACAATTTTACGCCAATGTTACCTCATGGTGTGTATACTTCAGGATCTTTTGGAGCAGCGGCACTCTTAATATTTTTTGCTTTTACTGGATTTGAAAGTATTGCCCTTGCAGCAGAAGATATGGATAATCCATCTAAAAATATACCAAAAGCAATTGTTATTGTTATGATTTTAGTTTCTATTGTATATATACTTATTCAGGCTGTATCTATTGGAGTTCTTGGCTCTGGGTTAGCAAATGATGTAACACCAGTTGCAACAGCGTCATCAAAATTTCTTGGTTCTGGTGGTGCAATTTTAGTAAGTCTTGGTATATTAATTTCTATTATAGGAATTAATGTAGCATCATCTTTCTCATCACCAAGAATGGCAGTAGCCCTTGCAAATGATGGATTACTACCTAAATCAGTTGGTAAATATAATAGATTAAATACACCTTATGTTGCAATAATACTTACAGTTGTGTTAACCATACCAATAGCTTTATCAGGCTCATTTACACAACTTGCTTTAATAAGTGCAATATCTAGATTTGCTCAGTATTTACCAACATGTTTAGCAGTACCTGTATTAAGATGGAAAAAACCAGGGATTGAGCGTTCATTTAAAATACCATTTGGCCCTGTAATTCCTGTAATAGCTGTGCTGGTAAGTATATGGATATTATTTCAATCAACTACTCAAGAAATAGTTTGGGGGCTTGGTGGACTTATAGTAGCAATACCACTTTATTTTATAATGAAAGTATATAATAAAGGAAGAATTAATACTTAAATAATGGAAGACTACATTAAAATTGATGTAGTCTTTTGCTATAATGGGAATAATGTACTAGAAGATTTTATACAATAGATTTTAGAAAAGCTTTTATTTTACATAGGATTATTTTAAAAGTATGAATAAAATGTTAAAATTATTAGGAAAATATATAAAAAGGGGCTAAAACTATGAAGTTTAATGATTTTAAATATGAAAGACCAGATTACAATAATATAAAGGGTGTTCTTGAAAATCTTGTACTAGACCTTAAAAAAGCAAAGACTTGGAATAATGTTAAAGAAATAATAAAAAAGATATATGAAGTTAGAAGTGAAGTAGAATCAGCAAAAGAAATAGCAACTATTCGTTATACAATAAATACAAAGGATGAATTCTATGAAAAAGAAAATGAATATTGGGATGAGTATTCACCCTTATATGAAGAAATTAATTCTAAGTTTTATGAGGTGCTAGTAAACTTAGAATATCAAGAAGAAATAGAAAGATGTTATGGTAAACAAATACTCAATATAGCTAAATATTCTTTAAAATCTTTTTCTAAAGAAGTAATTTCTGATATGCAACTTGAAAATAAGTTAGCATCTAATTATCAAAAACTTATTGCTTCTGCAAAAATACCATTTAGAGGAGAAGAAAAGACTTTATCTGAGTTAACTCCTTTTGCATTATCTAAAGATAGAGAAATCAGAAAAGAAGCAAATGAGGCAAAGTATGGATTCTTCACTAAAAATGAAGAAGAAATAGATAAGATATATGATGAATTAGTAAAGGTAAGAGATAAAATAGCTAAAAAGTTAGGATACAAAGACTTTGTGGAGCTTGGTTATATCAGAATGAATAGATTTGACTATAACGAAGAAATGGTAGAAAAATTTAGAGAACAAGTTGAAGAATCTATTGTGCCAGTAAACAACAAATTATATGAAAGACAAAGAAAGAGACTAGGATTAGAAAAATTAAATTATTATGATGAAAAATTTGAGTTTTTATCAGGAAATCCAACTCCTAAGGGAGAAGAAAAATGGATAATAGATAATGGAATGAAGATGTATTCAGAATTATCTAGTGAAACTAAAGAATTTTTTAGTTTTATGGTAGAAAATGATTTAATGGATTTAGTTTCTAAAAAGGGAAAAGCAAGTGGTGGATACTGCACATATATACCTAAATATAAAGCACCATTTATATTCTCAAACTTTAATGGAACTTCTGGAGATGTTGATGTTTTAACTCATGAAGCAGGTCACGCTTTTCAAGTATACAGAAGTAGCTATATAGAAGTTTTAGAGTGTAATTTTCCAACCTATGAAAGCTGTGAAATTCATTCTATGAGTATGGAGTTTTTTGCTTGGCCTTGGATGAAGCTTTTCTTTAAAGAAGATACAGATAAATATAAATACTTACATTTAGGTTCAGCACTTAAATTTATACCATATGGAATTACAGTAGACGAGTTTCAACACTTTGTATACAAAAACCCAAATGCTACTCCAAAAGAAAGGAAAGAGGAGTGGAGAAGACTTGAGAAAAAATATCTTCCTCATAAAGATTATTCAGAGTGTGATTTCCTAGAAAGAGGAGGTTGGTGGTTCCAACAAGCTCATATTTTCTTAGATCCATTTTATTATGTAGATTATACCTTAGCTCAAATATGTGCCCTTCAATTTTGGAAAAAGGATAGGGAAGATCATGAAAAGGCTTGGGAAGATTATTTAAGATTATGTAGTATAGGTGGTTTAATGCCGTTCCAAGAACTTGTTAGATATGCAAATTTAAAATCACCTTTTGAAAAAGATTGTGTAAGTGAAATAATAGGGGATATAGATAAATATCTAGAATGTATTGATGATACCAAACTTTAGGCAGTTATTTCAATCTAGTAAAAAGATAGATAACCTTAAATATTTCTAAAACTATAAATTATTAAAATATACTTAAAAACAAAAGGTCATGGAGTTTTCCATGACCTTAAATCATATTATCTTTCTTTGTTAATAACTTCCTTAGCAATTCTATCAGCTAAAACATCAAGAGCTATTGCTCCTTCTTCACCATTTTTTCTGCTTCTAACAGAAACTTCATTGCTTTGAGCTTCTTTTTCCCCAACAACTAAAATGTAAGGAGTTCTTTCAAGTCTGGCTTCTCTTATTTTATATCCTATTTTTTCAGCTCTATAATCAGCTTCAACCTTTATTCCTTTATTTCTTAAAGTTTTAACAACTTTATCTGCATAGTCATTATACTTATCAGATATAGGAAGGATTTTAGCTTGAACTGGGCATAACCAAGTTGGAAGAGCACCAGCATATTTTTCTATAAGCATAGCTAAAGTTCTTTCATAACAACCTATTGAAGATCTATGGATGATATAAGGACGTTTCTTTTCACCATCTTTATCAACATAAGTCATGTTAAATCTTTCAGCTAGAGCAAAGTCTATTTGAATTGTAAATAAAGTATCTTCTTTTCCATGAACATTTCTAAATTGTAAATCTAGTTTTGGTCCGTAAAATGCAGCTTCATCATCAGCTTCTACATAGTTTATATTTAAATGATCTAATATTTGTTTCATAACTGCTTGAGTATGATTCCAAGCTTCTGGATCATTTATATATTTTTCTGTGTTGTTTGGATCCCATTTAGAGAATCTGTAGCTTATATCTTCAGAGATTCCTAAAGTATCCATTAAGTATTGGATAAGTTCTAATACTCCTTTAAATTCTTCTTCTAATTGTTCAGGAGTACATATAATGTGTCCATCAGCTAAAGTAAATTGTCTAACTCTTATAAGACCATGCATTTCTCCTGATGCTTCTTTTCTAAATAGAGTAGAAGTTTCACCGTATCTTATTGGTAAATCTCTATAGCTATGTTGTTCTGCATTGTAAATAGTATATTGGAATGGGCAAGTCATAGGTCTTAAAGCTAAAACTTCTTCATCTTTTTCTTCATCACCTAAAACAAACATTCCGTCTTTATAGTGATCCCAGTGACCTGATATTTTATATAAATCACTTTTAGCCATTAATGGAGTTTTAGTTAAAGAATAGCCTCTTTTTTCTTCTTCGTCTTCAACCCATCTTTGAAGAGTTTGGATTATTCTAGCTCCCTTTGGCATCATTAAAGGTAAACCTTGACCTACATTTTCATCAGTAGTGAAGTATTTTAATTCTCTACCTAATTTGTTGTGGTCTCTTTTTTTAGCATCTTCTAAAGCTTCTAAGTGAGCTTCAAGATCAGCTTTCTTTTGGAATGCAGTAGCATAAATTCTTGATAACATCTTGTTTTTCTCGTTACCCTTCCAATAAGCTCCTGTACAGTTTAAAAGTTTTATAGCTTTTAATGGTTTTAATGACATTATGTGAGGTCCTGCACAAAGGTCAACAAAATCTCCTATTTGATAGAAAGATATTATTTCATCTTGGTCTAAATCATTTATAAGTTCAACCTTGTAAGGTTCATCTTTCATAAGGTCTAAAGCTTCATTTCTTGGAAGCTCAAATCTTTTTATTTCAGGATTTTCTTTTATGATTTTTCTCATTTCATCTTCAATTTTGTTTAAATCTTCAGATGAGAAAGATTTTTCACAGTCAAAATCATAGTAGAATCCATTTTCTATAGAAGGTCCTATAGCAAGTTTTGTATTTGGAAATAGTCTTTTAACAGCCATTGCAAGTACATGAGAAGCTGTATGTCTAAAAGCATTTTTTCCTTCTTGAGAATCAAAAGTACAAATTTCAAGAGTTGAGTCTTTATCAACTACAAATCTTAAGTCTTCAACCTTTCCATTAACAACACCGCAGTAAGCATTTCTAGCTAAGCCTTCACTTATGTTTTTAGCTATATCTAAAACTGAAATAGCGTTATCAAATTCTTTTACAGAGCCATCTTTTAAAGTAATTTTTATCATATTAAAAATCTCCCTTCGTAATTTGAATTTATAAAATAAAAAAACTCCCATCCCTAATCTTAATAAAAGAAAAGGGACGAGAGTGTATATTCCCGTGGTTCCACCCAATATTGCAAAATTAATTTTGCCACTTAATAAAATCGTAACGTGATTTAAACGTACTGCATTAAAGTCGCTCAGAGGTGGTCTTCAGCTAATTATATTTAAAAATACTCACACCAATGTATTTTCTCTCTGAAAAATATTAAAAAGCTTACTCTTCTCATCATAGCTTTGTATTATTGCCTAAACAATAAATATTTAATTGATAATATATATTATAGATATATTAATTTAAAGTGTCAATGAAAAATAAATTTATTAAAAAATTACTTGTAAAACTTATAGATATGAGATTAAGTGTTGGAAAGTGTAGGAGAATGATAATTTATTTATAAAAGAGAAAAAATAAATTTGCAAAATTATTAAAGGTTATTATAAATAAAAAGTAAGTATATAAATTATTATAGAAATATTTTTATTAAACCACTTGTAAAACTTATATTTATTTGATAAAATATAAATAAGATGCAGATGTGGCGGAATTGGCAGACGCACTAGACTTAGGATCTAGCGCCTTTGGCGTGGGGGTTCGACTCCCTTCATCTGCACCATTTAAATAAATATATGCGGAAGTGACTCAATGGTAGAGTGTCACCTTGCCAAGGTGAAAGTTGCGAGTTCGAGTCTCGTCTTCCGCTCCAAGTTTAAAAGTAGTTTAGGCTACTTTTTATTTTTATGATAAATAATTTTATACAATTTAATTTTACTAAATTGTATATAGGTTAATATTTAATATTATAATAATATATGGATAATAGTATAATTGAGGAGTGAGAGTATGGAAAATGAATTTAACTTAGAGAGTTATTTAGGAAATGGTATAGAAAACATAGTAAAAAAAGTTATCAAATCATCATTAAAAAATCCAAAGGAAAGTGCTTTTGTTTTAAAGTATGCTTTAGCAAGCAAAGAAGCTAAAAAGAAAAGAATTAATTATGAAAATAATGGTGAACACATACCTGTATTTTTAATGGCTAGTATAACAAGTAATTGTAATTTATTTTGTAAAGGATGTTTTGCAAGAGCAAATAATTACTGTGGTGAAACTAAAAGAAAAATGTTATCTTCAGAAAAATGGGAAGAAATTTTTAATGAGGCAAAGGAACTTGGAGTAGCATTTATAATATTGTTAGGTGGAGAACCATTAATGAGAAAAGATGTTATAGAAAAGGCTTCTAAAATAAAAGACATAGTGTTTCCTGTATTTACAAATGGAACTATGATTAATGATGATTATTTTAAACTATTTAATGATAATAGAAATTTAGTACCTATGTTAAGTATAGAGGGAAATATGGAAGAGACTGATGAAAGGCGTGGAGAAGGAACTTATAATAATTTGGTTAAAGTTATGAAAAAATTTAAAGATAAAGGGATACTTTTTGGTGCCTCTATAACTATAACAACTAAGAATATAGGAAAGGTAACAAGTTTGAATTTTGTTAGTGATTTATATGAAAAAGGATGTAAGGCTATAACTTTTGTTGAGTATGTTCCTGTTACAGAAGAGAGTAGGAGTTTAGCACCAACAGATGGGGAACGTATAATTTTAGAAAAAAGGCAAATGGAACTTAGAGAAAAGTTTCAAGATATTGTTATATTATCTTTTCCAGGAGATGAGAAATATTCAGGTGGATGTATTGCAGCAGGAAGAGGTTTTTTTCATATAAATATAGATGGTGCTGCTGAGCCATGTCCTTTTGCACCTTTTTCAGATATAACTCTAGAAAATTCAACCTTGAGAGAAGCTTTAAAATCAAAGTTGTTTAAGGAATTAGACGCTACTGGTATGTTAGAGGGAGAACATGATGGTGGATGTTTATTGTTTTATAAAAAGGCCCAAGTACAAGAATTAATAAAAGAAAATTAAAAATGAAAATGATTTGTCTAATATGTAATTCATCTAATTTTTTAATGACTTTACATTAAAAGTATAACTGATAAAAGCAATTTAGATAGTAAAATTATAGAATTAAATTATCACATAATTACAAAGTAAAATAATATGCCTATTTAATGGAAAAATTAGTATTTATTAAATAGGCTATGAATGCAAAATAAGCTCTTCAAGTGCTAGGTCTTCTATATATTCTTTAGAGTATTTTTTCCTACCCATAAGTTCAAATATTATATCTCTAGATAAATAGCCCTCTTTATATAATCTCAAATTTTTACTTAACCTTTTTAATTGATTTTTTTTTATATGAAGTAGTTCATATATTTCTTTAAATGAATAAAACTCTTTTTCTAGAGTTGATTCTAGTTTTCTTTGCATTTCTAATTTATATTTTAAATCTATAAATTTATCCTTGTGGGGACCATTTTTTCCTCTGTGATGGTTTGGACACAAATATTTATAATTTAGCTCAAAGTCTAGACCACCTTGGCTTCTATGAACTATATGATGAATGTCACCTTCTTTTTGGCATATCTCGCAAGAATAACTCAAGTAATCACCTCTAAATAATAAATTCATATATATAAATTATCATAAATGATAATACGAATCAATAAATTTATCTTAACAAAGTAATACTATTAAAAGGATTTCATACAATATTTATAAAAATATATATTTATTTAAGGCGGAGAATTTATGATAAATTATAACTCAATCATGTATTGGGAACCTTTTATAAGAAAAAATAGAACTTTAAGAGAAAGGGTATTTAAATATGATTATATAACGGATGAAACTATATATCTTCATTATACTATTTTTAGTAAAAAATCAGGAGTAGAGAGTGGATGGGTTCCAGCTCCAAATTTACAGGCATTTTTAGGGTATATACAATATTGTTTCTTACCTGAGGCATACTATACATGGCTTTACGGAGAAGAAAAAAGTATTTCAAAGGTCCCAATAGTTACAGTAGATACAATACTTAAAGAGGCTATAAGAAATAATAAAATAAACAAAGAAGACCAAAAACATATAAAAGATGATATGGAATGTCTTAATAGACTTTGGAGATTAAGAAGAGAAAATTCTAAGTCAGAGATACAGATGTTTTGTAGTAAATTTAATTTAAATTGGTTAGGAGATTCAAATTCTTTTTTATACATGAAAGCTTTTTTTAGTCCAAAAGAATTAGGAGAATTTGTTTTTGATACAGTATGTGAGACAAACTATAGAGAATGCATTAGTAAGAATATATCTATGAGTAAGGAAAAATGGTTAAAGTTTTGTGATGAGGTAAGTAAAGATAAAGAAAAGGGAGAAGAATTTAAAGGCTATTTATTTAAGGAACTTAAGGACATTGTATAGATAAGTATTATATTATAATGTTGATTTTAGATAAAAATATTTTAGTTTAAGTTGAATTTTATATCTAAAATCAACTAGTGTTAAGGAGTGTTAAAAATAACTTATATATTATGAAATTAAAATCTATATATAAAATAGTATTAGAATTATTTACTTTTATATAAAAATGAGTATAATAAATTATGTAAAGGTTTAGATATAGGAGGAGTTGGTTATGAGAAAGCAAATAAACTCATTAGATTATTGGAAACCCTTAATAATAAAAAATAGAGAGAGTAAAGAAAAGATTTTTCAGCATGAGTCAATAAATAAAGATACAATGTATATACATTACATAATATATAATAAAGAAATTGGTATAAAAAGCAGATGGACTATAGTTCCGAATTTCAGTAAAGCATTAGGGTATATTAAGTATTGTATTTTGCCACAGGCATATTATGAACTAATTTTAGGACAAGAGGAAGATGCAGAAGAACATATACCTGTGACACCAGAAGGGGTAGTACCTATTCTTAAAAAGGCTAATGTGTTAGATAAAGAAACAGAGGAGAAAATAAAAAATAACTTAATTGATATAAACAAGCTATGGAGGGCAAAAAAAGAGTATAGTAATAATAGATTAGCCAGATTTATAAATAAATTCAATGTGGATTGGCTTGGTGATTCAACTGGATTTTTATATTTGAAAGTTCTTAATAATACTGAAGCCCTACATGATTTTATAGTTAAGAATAACTTTAAATCACTTTATCATAATAATTCTATGAGGAATATAGGCTTTGATGAGATTACATGGAGGAATTTGTGTAAAAATGCATATAACGACTTAAATGCAGATAGAAAATTAAAAGAAGTTATATTTAATGAATTTAAAGAAATTATATAGTATAATAAAAAAATAAAAAAAATAATAAAATATGTTGACAAGTTAAATTGTATAATATATAATTTAACTTGTCGTTGAAAAACAACAAATTAAAATGTGTATCTTTAGCTCAGCTGGATAGAGCAACGCCCTTCTAAGGCGTGGGCCTGGGGTTCGAATCCCTAAAGGTACACCATTTTGGGATATCGCCAAGCGGTAAGGCAACGGACTTTGACTCCGTTATTCGTAGGTTCAAATCCTGCTATCCCAGCCACATGCGGGTGTAGTTCAATGGTAGAATGTCAGCCTTCCAAGCTGAATACCTG
>JAUNBX010000048.1 GCA_030526875.1 Clostridium perfringens
ATTGCAATTGACCATATTTGTAGATTTATATAATTAAAATAAAATATACTATATTTTTTAACTAAAACCTATGGCGTTAATAAACGTTTCATAGGTTTTTTTATTTTAAAGTTTTTAGCTTATTACATATTATCCTTCTTTAATTTCTGTTATGTAATAAAGTAATTTATAGATAAAATTACATTATGTTAATACTTTTTGATAAAATATTAATATTAGGAATACCTAAATCTGTTATTGAAAAAAGTATGTAGGATTACTCCATGAGAGTATAGAAAATCCTTAAGAAATAAAGGGGGATTAGATTTGCCAAATTCTTTGACAACAGAAATAGCTTTAGCTAACTCTTTAAAAACTCTAATGCTAACTAAGTCTATAAACAAAATTACAGTAAAAGAAGTTACTGATAGATGTAAGGTAACAAGGCGCACCTTTTATAATCATTTTAATGATACTTATGAGCTTTTAGGTTGGATTTATGAACATGAAGTTATTGAGGAATTAGATGAATATTATAATTTAGATGGATGGAAAATAGCCATAAAGAAAGTTTTAGATTATACCCTTTCTAATAGAGTGATTTGCCTTAATACATTTAACTCCCTAGCACGTGAATATTTAGAGAGATTCTTATATAATATTTTTTCAAGTGCATTAAGGGGTATCATAGATGATATTACAAAAGATATAAACGTGGATAATTCTATTAAAGAAGAGTATATTCGTTTTTACACCTTAGCTATTATAGGTGAGTTCATTCTATGGCTTAAAGGTGGATTAAAGGAGAAATGTGAATCCATTATAAATAGAATGGAGAGAGTAATGGGTGGTACACTTTATGCAATAATGAAGAGTAATGAAAAATAGAGATTTTTAAAATGAAATATAAGTTAAGAAAAATCAAAAGTTCCATTAAGATAAATATCTTAGTGGGATTTTTTATAAAACAAATTATTTGAATATCACTTTATATTTATAGGGAATAAGATAGATTATGAGTATTGTCAAAGGAAAATTCTATGAAGAAAGAAGTTATTATTGATGCTAAAATTGGTAGGGTTACTAGAAGGTGTAAGAAAGAAACAGTGATTTTAAAAGGAGATTATCCTTATAATGATAGTAAGTTTACAGAAAACTGTAAAATAGTTATAAAAAATGATGAGGGGAACAAAGAGTATTCAATAGGAGTTAGTGGATATAATTTTAAATTATTTATTGGAAATTTTTCAGGAAGACATGTAGAAGATATTTTTGTTTGTGGAGAAACAGGTGGCTCAGGAGGATATGTTATTGGAATATTATATAAGTATAGCAATGATGAGTTAAAGGAAATTTTTAATGGGAATAATTTTTTTAATGAATATAACTGTAAGGCTAAATATTTAGACTATTATAAAGTTAATATTATATGCAATAGTTATAAAAAAGAATATACATTAGATATTTCAGATAAGGGTAAAGAAGTTTTAGAGAGTATTTATGACGGAGATGGAAAGGTTATTACTAATGAAAATCCAACAGTATCTTATATGAACAAAATAGAAGTTGTAAGTATATTAGAGGATAATCTCTTAAAGCTTCAAATTTATGAAAGAATAATTGGTTCTAATAATAGTCAAACATTAGGGTATATAAGGAAATTGGTATCGTTTAATGATAGTGGATATAAAGTAATAGAACAAGATGTTGTTACAAAGGGAAAGAATATTATAACTCTTAACGATAATAATATAAAACATAAGATTGAAGAATATATTCCAAAAGGTGGAGTTATTATTGCTTTAAATACTGGTAATGATTTTATTACTAAAGATATTGATAATAATGGAAAGCTAGAAATACTTTGTGAATATAAGTTAGAGGGAGATACTTATTTAGCCGTTTTTAGAGAAGAAAATGGGATTATGAGTGAGTTAGATGTTTTAAAAGGGGAAGGATATAATATTTCAGATTTAATAATAATGCCCCTTGAAGGAAATATTAATAAAATAATTATTGGATGGCAAATTGGGGGTATTTGGTCAGAGCTTAATATATTAGAATTTAAGGATAATAAATTTAAGGAATTATTAACTGGAAATAAAATTTATTACTCAAAAATGGAAATTGTTAAATATAAAAGTGATGGTGAAATTGAAATAGCTCTATGGAGTCATGTAACAGGAGAAGCCTTTGATGTTAAGTTATATTCTCTTAGGGCAGATGCATTACAAGAGTCTTCTAAACATGATAAAGAGTATTTTGTTAGAGTATATAAATATTATAAAAATATTGTTGATAATTCTAAGGATGAGGCTAAGTACTTATTTTATTACTTAGCAAATGCAGCTTACAAAATAGGCAAAAAACAAGAGGCTATTATTTATATAAACAAGGCTTTAAAATATCCGGACTCAGTTGCATCTATTAAAGATTTAAAGAATTTAGAAAGTAAAATAAAGGAATAAATATTGGAGTCATTTATATAGGGGGAGTTAAATCATAGGCTTTTAATATATGATATAAATAACATAAATTTTACCTTTTATTTAATTAGGTTAAAAATGGAGTAAAGAAAAAAATTAAAATTACTATTGACTTAGAGTTAACTCCAAGTTATATAATGATTAACGTAGCGCAAATAACTATTTAGATTATATAGAAAAAATAATAACTTTATAAAACCGATAATTAAACATATAAAGTAAAACTTAGGAGGAAAACATGGATTTACATACTTTAAATAAAATTAATGGACCAGAAGATGTTAAGAAACTTAACATTACTGAAATGAAAGAATTAGCTGGTGATATAAGACAAGCTTTATTAACAAAGGTAAGTACTAAAGGAGGTCACTTTGGACCAAACTTAGGTATGGTTGAAGCAACTATTGCTATGCACTATGTATTCAACTCACCAGTTGATAAAATAGTTTATGATGTTTCTCACCAATCATATCCACACAAAATGTTAACAGGAAGAAAGAATGCTTTCATAAACCCAGAAGAATACTATTCTGTAACAGGATACACTTCTCAATTTGAAAGTGAACATGATTTCTTTACAATAGGACATACTTCAACTTCAGTTAGTTTAGCTTGCGGTCTTGCAAAAGCACGTGACGTAAAAGGTGAAAAAGGAAATGTTATCGCTGTTATTGGAGATGGTTCTTTAAGTGGTGGAGAAGCTTACGAAGGATTAAATAATGCAGCAGAATCAGGAAAGAACATGATAATTGTTGTAAATGATAATGACATGTCTATTGCTGAAAATCACGGTGGATTATATCAAAACCTAAAATTACTTCGTGATACTAAAGGACAAGCTGAAAATAACTTCTTTAAAACTTTAGGTCTTGACTACGTATATGTAGATGGTCATGACTTAGAAGCTTTAATTGAAACATTCTCAAAAGTTAAAGATATAGATCATCCTATAGTTGTTCATATGTACACTATTAAAGGAAAAGGATATGACAAAGCTGTAGAAGATAAAGAACCTTTCCATTACACAATGCCATTTGATTTAGAAACAGGAAAACTTTTAGGGGATTTCTCAGGTGAAACATATATAAGTATTTTAAGTAGTTTCTTAGAAGAAAATGCTAGAAAAGATAAGAAGGTTGTAGGAATAACAGCAGCTACTCCATCATTTATGGGACTTAATAGCTTAAGAACTCCTGAATTTAAAGATCAATATGTTGATGTTGGTATAGCTGAAGAACATGCAATAGCATTATCTTCTGGTATGGCATCTCAAGGAGCTAAACCAGTAGCTATATTTATGAGTTCATTTATACAAAGAACATATGATCAATTATCACAAGATCTTGCTATAAACAATAACCCTGCACTTATAGTTGTTAACGCTGGTGGAATTTCAGGAGGAGACGTAACTCATCTTGGACTATTTGATATACCTTTAATATCTAATATACCAAATATAGTTTACCTTGCTCCAACTAATAAAGAAGAATACCTTGCAATGCTTCAATGGGGATTAGATCAACAAGATCAACCAGTTGTAGTTCGTACTCCAAGTGCAGCAGTTATTACAACAGGTGAAAAGATAGAAGCTGACTTTAGTAAATTAAACACTTACAAAAAAGTAGCTGAAGGAAGTAAAGTTGCAATAGTTGGACTTGGTGCTTACTTTAAACTTGGACAAGAAGTTAAAGAACACTTAAAAGAACAAACTGGAATAGATGCAACACTTATAAATCCAAGATTTATAACAGGAATAGATAAAGATATGTTAACTGGTCTTTTAGATAATCATGAAGTGGTAATAACACTTGAAGATGGTCTTTTAGATGGTGGATTTGGTGAAAAGATTGCTAGATTCTACGGAGATAAAGACATGAAAGTTCTAAACTTTGGTGCTACTAAAGAATTTACAGATAGCGTACCAGTTGAAGAATTATATACTCGTTACCACTTAACAAAAGAATTAATTGTTGAAGATATAAAAAATGTTCTTAAATAATTAATGAAAAGCAGGATACTCTTAAAGGGGTATCCTGCTTTTTTGCTTTTAGGTTTATTTATTATAAAATTAAAATACTCATATGTATAATATATGTTATTATTATATTCATAAACAAAATATATAAATTACAGTTATAGTATATAAATATTTATAAAAATATAAGAAAGGTTTTGTTATGAATTTACATGGATTGAGATTATTTTATACAGTTGCCAAATTAGGAAGTGTAACACTAGCTGCTGAAGAGCTAATGATTAGTCAACCAGCAATTACTGTACAACTTAAAAAATTTGAAAAAGAAAATGATATAAAGCTTTTTGTTCCTAAGGGGAGAGGGATTTGTTTAACTGATATAGGAGAGGAACTTTTCAAAGAAGCTAAAGCTATTTTTAAAATAGAAAATAGAGTAGAAGAAGTTATACAAAACTATAAAAAAGGTAAGAGCGGAACTTTAAAGATAGTTGGAAACTATACTTTAGGGACTTATCTAATGCCTTATTGGATAGCAGAGTTTAAAAAGGAAAATCAAGATGTAAATATTGAAATTAGCACAATGAATACAGAATATGCTATAGAAAAACTTATAGCATATGAATTTGATATCGGTATCTTAGGTGGAGATATAATAAATTATGAAGATGAAGTTAATTCTATAAAGTTAGCAGAAAATGAATTGTGGTTTGTAGTTCCTCATAATCATAAATATGCAAATAAGAATATAACTTTAGATGAAATTGTTAATGAGCCTTTTATAATTAAGAAAAAAGGCAGTTATGCAAGAAATGTTTTAAGGTCACTTTGTTATACATATAATGTGAAATTTCCTAAGATAGCTATGGAATTTGCAGAGTTACACGAAAATCTTATGGTACTTCAACAAGGATATGGAGTAACTTTTTGTCAATCAATGGCTGTAAGAGATCTTATTAAACATAAAAAATTAGCAAGAGTCTATATAGACTGTAAGATTCCAAAAAATGAGATATTTATATGTGTTCGAAAAAATGAGGAAGCATCTTATTTAGTGAAGAAATTTATAGAGAAATTTAAGAAATAAGGATTATATATTTACGAAGTATTTTTATATTAGTGTAAAATAAATTTAAAGAGGTAATATGAAATTTTAAAAAGGATATTATCTAGTATTTTAAGAATTACTATAAACAAGCATAAATTACACATCTAAGATTGGAGAATGTATCATGTCAGAAGTAACTAAGATTGCTTTAGCAAATTCACTAAAGAAATTATTAGAGGTTAAAACATTAGATAAAATAAAAGTAAAAGATATAGTTGAAGATTGCAAAGTTAATAGGCAAACCTTTTATTATCATTTTCATGATATTTATGATTTGTTAGGTTGGTTTTTTATTGAAGAAGCTGAAAAGATAATAGGAAATAAGAAAACTTATACTACATGGCAACAGGGCTTTCTTGAGGCTTTTAGATATGTAAATAATGATAAAAAGCTGATTATAAATGCATATAATTCAATTGGCCGTGAACATTTAGAAAACTATCTTTATAGTATTGTATATGAACTTCTTAAAAATATAGTTGAGGAAAAAGCAGAGGGAATCAATGTATCAGAAGAGGATAAAAAGTTCGTTGCAGATTTTTATAAATATGCTTTTGTGGGACTATCTTTAGAGTGGATTCGTACAGGAATGAAAGAGGAGCCTGAGTTTATAATTGAAAAGTTAGGAAAGCTAATTAAAGGTGATATAGAGGCTAGTCTTAGGAAACTAGAAAAAAATAAATATTAAAATAAAAAGAGCATCTAACTTGGTGCTCTTTTGTGTTAATATTATTCTTCTATTGATATTAGTTTAATATTTTCACGTCTATTATCTAAAGGATTAAGATTTATGTGATAAACATCTTCCTTTTGAGAAGGTTGCATTAGTAGATAATCAAGATATAATCTACCCTCAGGTGTGTTTGATATAACTGATATTTCACCATGATTCTTATAAATTACCCAGCTAAAATTATCGTTAACAACAGTATTTAAATCTTCTTTAGATATTAAAGCTACCCCTTCTTTTTTGCCAAGTTTATCTTTAAGAGTTATAGCAATTGTATCATTATCTAATATTTCATATTCATTTTTAGAATTTCTTTCAACTATTTCTAGATTACTTCTTCTATTATCTAAAGTATCACCATTAAAGTGAGAAATTGGAGCTTTAGGATTAACATCTAAAATAACGCTTTGAAGGCTTTGTTTTAAAGGTTTAGATTTTTTATTTTTCTTAGTAGTACTGATACTTTGTACAATATAGTTATTGTAATCTTTATTCCACTCTGCAAACCAATTACCTGTATTGCTTACAGTTTCTAAGTCAGCTTCATTAATTTTAGTTATAAGTTCTTCGCCATTTTTCTTAAGAACTGTAATGTATACAATTCCGTCTTTTACTTCATATTTATTGTTCAAAAATAATTACCTCATCATTCTATTAATTAGAAAAGTATAACAGAGTAATGTAATTAATGCAAAGGTAATATGGGGCATCAGCTCTTTTAAAGCAGAAATAATATAAATTTAAATAGTGATGTTAAGCTAGTTATAGTGGTTACTTTTCGTTATAGATGTAGTACAATAGGTTAATCTATAAAAAAATGTAGTTAAATATAGGAGTTAAGAAAATAAATGAAAAGATTTAAAAAAGTATATATAGAAATAACAAATGTATGTAATTTAAGTTGTAATTTTTGTCCTAAAACAAAAAGAAAACTTAAGTTTATGAATAGAGAAGAATTTAGTCATATTATAAAAGAAGTTAAGCCATATACTGACTATATATATTTTCATCTCATGGGAGAGCCAACCCTTAATGAAAATATTGAGTATTTTTTAGAGGAAAGTTATAAAAATAATTTAAAAGTTAATATAACAACTAATGGAACTCTTTTAAGTAAAGTTTCAGATAAATTAATTAATAAAAAGGCATTAAGGCAAATTAATATATCACTTCACAGTTTTGAAGCAAATGAAAAAACTGTAGAGCTTGAGGAATATATTAATAGTGTTACTGATTTTATAAACAATGCTACAGAAAATGGACATATAATTTGTTCTATAAGACTTTGGAATATGGATAATGAAGATTTAAAGGGAGCAAATGGACTAAATAATGATATTTTAAAAATGTTAGAAAAAAATTTAGATTTAGACTTTTCCTTAGGAGAAAAACTTCAAGAAAAGAAGGGAATTAAGATTAAAGATAAAGTTTATTTAAACATGGCAGAAAAGTTTCAGTGGCCAGATACAGACAGAGTAACTTTAGGAGAAGAAGTGTTTTGTTATGGTCTTAGAAATCAAATAGGAATTTTAGTTGATGGAACCGTTGTTCCATGTTGTTTAGATAGTGAAGGAAATATTAATCTTGGAAATATTTTTGAGGAACCCTTTAAAGATATATTAGAGTGTGAAAGAGCGAAAAATATATTTGAAGGATTTTCAAGTAGAAAAGCTGTTGAAGATTTGTGTAAAAAATGTGGATATGCTACAAGATTTTAAATAGGAAGTTAAGATAAAAATGGTTTATATCATGAAAAGATATAAGCCATTTATTTTTCTTTTAAATAAATACATTAAACATTAGGAATATCATAGTAATTCTATTTCAATGATATAGAAAGGATAATTGTTTATGAAAATATTTTTGTTCTATATAAAACTAACATTACTTTAAAATAATTATTTTGTTGACCAGGAAACAAAAATGGTGTATTATTGTTTCTGAAGAAACAAAGGAGGTGTTGTTCTTGAGTAATGAAATATTACATAAACTTGCAGAACTTTATAACAAACAGGATATATTAACAGAATTGGCTTCAGTAGATGTATTAAAAGGTTATGGATACTCTGATATTCACTGCATTGATGTTATTGGAAAATTAGAAAATCCAAATGTAACAAAAATTTCAAAGGAATTAAACATGACTAGAGGGGCCATAAGTAAAATTACAAAAAAGCAAATAGCAAGTGGATTAATCTTAAGTTATACTTTACAGGACAATAAAAAAGAAATTTACTTTAAGCTTACCGATAAAGGAAATGAACTGTTTTACGAGCATGAGAAAAGGCATAAGAAATGGGAAAAGCGTCAGGAAGTATTTTTAGAAAAGCAGTCAGAGGAAACTTTAAAAAAGGTTAGTGAATTCTTAGAGGATTTTAACAATTATTTGAAAGAAGAAATAGAAGAGTTTCATGAGAAAAAAGAGGAATTATAATAATTAATTTAGCGATGTTAGGAATATATATTTAATTCACATTAATTTTTTAAAAGGTTATCAACAATAATACATAATTTTATGTGGATAAATATTTAAATTTATTTATAGATAAATTAAGTTGTGGATAAATAGTTAAACTAAAGAGGAGAGAAATGAATAAAGAAAAATTTTTTACTAGTAAAAAAGTAATTGTTATTTTTGCTATGATAAGTTGTTTTCTTTGGGGAACTGCATATCCTGCTATAAAAATAGGCTATGAGTTATTTGATATAACAGGAAATAATATTCCTTCACAGATTGTTTTTGCAGGTTATAGATATTTTTTTGCAGGGGTAATGGTTTTAGTTTTATCAGTAATTTTAAGAAAGAAAATATTTAAATTAAATAAAAAACAAATAATACAACTTGTGCTTTTAGGAATTACTCAAACAACACTTCAGTATACGTTCTTTTATATAGGACTTGCATATACAACAGGAGTTAATGCAGCTATTTTAAATGGAACAGGAACATTTTTTAGTATAATAATAGCTCACTTTTTATATAAAAATGATAGAATTAGTTTAAATAAAACCTTAGGATGTATAATAGGTTTTTGTGGAGTTATTTTAGTTAATTTTAACGGTGGCTTTTTAGGTAGCTCCTTTAATCTTAAGGGAGACATTCTTATAATATTAGCAACATTTGTAGCATCAGCTTCTGCTATATATGGTAAGACATTATCTCAAAAGCAAGATACATTTATAATAACTGGGTATCAACTTTTTATAGGTGGAATAATACTTACTGTATTTGGGACAAGTTTTGGAGGATATTTATCAGGGTTTACTCCAGAGTCAGTAACACTTTTAGTATATATGTCAGCTTTATCAGCTACAGCATTTTCACTATGGACACTGCTTCTTAAATATAATAAAGTTGGAAAGATTGCGGTTTTTAATTTTTTAATCCCTGTTTTTGGAACACTATTATCATCAATATTTTTAAATGAAAATATATTTAGTATAAAAACTCTTGTAGCACTTATTTTAGTTTGTATAGGAATTTTCTTAGTAAACAAACAGAAAAAAATTTTAAATCAACATTATCCTAAAGGAGAGAGTTAAAATAAATTAAGCCATACTTTTAAAGTATGGCTTTTTATTTTTATTAGATATTAAAGTGTAATAAGTAAAATTTTTTTCACATATTATCTCTTATTAAAAACATATTTATAATAAGCAGTCTAAAAATTGAAAGGAGAAGCTGCTAATGTAAACTATTTTATATTTATAATAAATGAAATAGTTATTTATTATAGGAGAGGAGGAATAGTGGAAAAGTTAGTAAATGGAATTTTAAAGTATAAGAAGAGTATATTAGTGTTTTTTATGTTAGCGGCAGCTATCTCTCTTTTTACATCATCTATGGTAAGTATAAACTATAACATAATGGATTACTTACCAGAAGATGCGCCATCAACTAAAGCTTTAGATGTTATGGATGAGGAGTATGATAAGGGAGCAGCAAATGTTCGGGTAGTTTTAGAGAAGGTTTCAATAGTTGAAGCTATAAGTTATAAAGAAAAGATAAAAAATATTGACGGGGTAGATGATATAAAGTGGCTTGATGATGTAATTGATATAAAGGAACCTTTAGAACTTGAAAATCAGGATACTATTGAATCTTGGTATAAGGATAATAATGCTTTGTTTAGCATAACTGTTAATAAAGAAAAAGAAGCACCAGCTATTGATGAAATAAAAGAGGTTATTGGAGATAAAGGAATGATAGCTGGAAGTGCTGTAAACATAGTATTTGCAGAAGAAACTACAGAAACAGAACTTATAAAAATGATGGTGGTTTTGATTCCTATTATTTTAATTATCTTATTTTTGACAACTTCATCTTGGTTTGAGCCTGTATTATTTTTATCCACTATTGGAATAGCAATTGTAATAAATTCAGGAACAAACTTAATTTTAGGAGAGATTTCCTTTGTTACGAAAGCAGCAGGAAGCATATTGCAGTTAGCAGTTTCAATGGATTATTCAATATTTCTTCTTCATAGGTTTTCAGAGTTTAGAAATGAGGGCTTAGATGTAAAGGAAGCAATGAAAGAGGCAATATTAAAATCTATATCCTCAATTTTATCTAGTGGATTAACTACAGCAGTAGGTTTTGCAGCCTTAATTGTTATGAAATTTAAGATAGGACCTGATATGGGCCTTGTAATGCTTAAGGCAATATGTCTAAGCTTAATAAGCGTTATGATACTTTTACCAGTGTTAGCACTATATTGCTATAAACTAATAGATAAAACTCAGCATAGAAGCTTTATGCCTAAGTTTAATAAGTTTGCAAAAGTTTCATATAAGTTTAGATATGTATCAATAGGATTATTTCTAGTACTAATAATTCCATGCTTTTTAGCCCAAGGGAGCAACAGTTTTAGTTATGGAGCATCTGAAATTTATTCAGATGAAAGCACAAAAATAGGACATGATACGGCTGAAATTAATAGAGAGTTTGGAAAGACAAACCCTTTAGTTTTAATGGTACCTAAAGGAGATTTAGTTAGTGAAAAAAGTTTGTGTGAAGACTTAGAGAAAATAGATGAAATAACATCAATTACTTCTTATGCAGAAACAGTTGGAATAACAATACCAACTGAATATATCCCAGAGGAAACTTTATCTCAATTAATTTCAGATAACTATAGCAGGTTTGTAGTTGTAGCAGATATGAAAATTGAAGGAGAAGAGACCTTTGCACTAATAGAAGAGATGAGAAATTTAGCTAGTAAGTATTATGGTGATAACTATTATTTTCTTGGAGAAAGTGTAAACACCCTTGATTTAAAAGATACCATAGAAGATGACAATACGAAAGTTAATGCTATTTCTATAATTGCAATTGCACTCATACTTTTATTAACGTTTAAATCATTATCATTGCCTATAATTTTGGTTCTTGTTATAGAATTTTCTATTTGGTCTAATTTAACCTTTAATTATTTTATAGGAGATGATGTGTTTTATATAGCTTACTTAATAATAAGTTCTATACAGCTTGGAGCAACAATAGACTATGCTATTTTATTTACCAATAGGTATATGGAAAATAGACAGACTATGAATAAGAAAAATGCTGCACAAGAAACCATTGCAACAACAGCAGTTTCTATTTTAACATCAGCATCAATACTTGCAACAGCAGGATTAATCTTAGGAGCAATATCGACAAACTCAATAATAGCCCAACTTGGAATTTTAGTTGGTAGGGGAGCAATTTTATCTTTAATATTAGTACTTTTTGTTTTACCAGCACTTTTAATGTTACTAGATAAGTTAATAGCAAAAACTACTAAGAAGAGTAAGGGGGAAATCTTGGTAAATGAATAAGACTATAAAGAAAGTAATACCATTATCTATGGCTATGTTATTTGTAGCACCAATGTCAGCTGTTTATGGCACTGTTAATGTAAATAATAAAGAGGAAAATGTATATATAAATTTGAAAGATGATGGTTCAGTTGAAGGGATTTATGTAGTAAATGAATTTGATGCAGGTTCTCAAATAACCATAACTGATTATGGAAAGTATTCTTCTGTTTTAAATTTAACCACAGAAGAAAAAATAAAAATGGATGGAGATAGAATCACTTTTAAGACTGATAAAGACGGAATGTTTTATTATCAGGGAAATATAGAAAGCACAAAGATACCATGGAATATAGACATTATTTATTACTTAGATGATAAAGAAGTACAGGGAACTAGCTTAGCTGGAAAAAGTGGAAAGTTAAAGATGAAAATATCTATAAAAGATAATGAAGACATAGATGATACTTTCTTTGATAATTATTTATTACAAATGACAGCAACTTTTAATACAGAAAAGTGTAAGGATATATTGTCTGAAGAAGCAACTATAGCAAATGTAGGGGATACTAAACAGTTAACTTATACAATTTTGGCAGGGAGCGATTCAGAATTTACAATAGAAACAACTGTAACTGATTTTGAGATGGATCCTATAACAATTAATGCAGTACCAATGAACATATCTATTGATGATATAGATGTTTCTGACCTTAAAGACAGCCTTATAGAACTTAGAGATGGCATTGCTAAAGTAGATGATGGTTCTAGTGAATTATATAGTGGTAGTAAGGATTTATCTAATGGTACTAAAAGTCTTTTAGATGGAACAAATTCTCTATCTAGTGGGGCTGAAAAGCTTCAAAGTGGTTCTAAAACATTAAAGGAGGCTATGGATACTTTAAATAGCAATTCATCTAGTTTAACAAGTGGTTCAAAAGAGGTTTTAAATGCATTAGATACAATAAATAGTGCTTTAGATAGTTTAAATGAAGCAAGTGGCCAAATTCAAACCTTAGTTGATGGAAGTAATAAATATGCTGAAAATATGCAAAAATTAGCTAATGGAAATAATGAAATATATATAGAGGTAAATCCAGTTTTAGATACTATTGTGGAAAAGTTAGGAGTAATAGCAAATAGTAATTTTGAAGAAAAATTTAATTCTGTAATAAATCACAATGACTATTTAAGTGCCTATGAAGAGGCTAAGGCAAAACTTGCAGAAAATCCTGATGATGAAGCATTAAAAGTATATGTTACTTTATTTGAACATGTACAAGATATTGTTAATGAATATAATGAGAATATAATAACTGCTGGTAGTGAGGTTCATAAAATAATTAAAGATGAATATGACACGATGAAAAAATTAGATGATGGTGTAGATGCACAACACGAAGCTATACAACAATTAAATGAAGCATATAAAAGTGAAATAAATCCAGCAATTGCAAAGCTTCCAAGTCTCTTAAGTAAGCTAACAGAGCTAAAAACAGCATTAAATACACTTGCAAATAATTACGGAACATTAGACAGTGGAATTAATTCATACACAAATGCATATAGCCAAATACTTGAGGGATATAAAACAGTTTATAGTGGAATTAGTGAATTAGAAACAGGAGCTGAAAGCCTAAGTACTGGAGCAAATACATTATATAGTGGAACAGTAACATTAAAAGATGGAGCTGGTGAACTTAATGATGGAACATCTGAAATGAGGGATAAGACTAAAAATATAGATATAGAAGTTGATGATAAAATAAATAGTATGTTAGATGATTTTAAAAATACAGATTACAAACCAGAATCTTTTGTATCATCAGAAAATGGGGAAATAAATGCAGTGCAGTTTGTAATGAAAACTAAAGGAATTGAAGTGGTAGAAAAGGTAGAAGAAGTAGTAGAAGAAGAAAACTTAAACTTTTTTCAAAAGCTTATAAAATTATTTTTAAAAAAATAGGTAATTAAAAGGTATATCAAAAAGTATTGATATACCTTTTTATATGGAATAAAAATTAAAATTAAGGGTAAAAGTAAGTTGTGAAAATAACATGTTAATTAAATTGGAAAAATATTAACAAAATTATACATAAAAGTATTGACAGATTATTAATTAACAATTATTATTAATTATAAGAAATAAATGATAATTTTTATCATTTGAAATTAAATATCAGGAGGGATTTATTATGTCATTAATCAATAAAAAAGTTTCAGAATTTAAAGCACAAGCTTATCACAATGGGGAATTTGTAGAAGTAACATCAGAATCTTTAAAAGGGCATTGGTCAGCATTTGTATTTTATCCAGCAGATTTTACATTTGTATGTCCAACAGAACTTGGAGAATTAGCAGATAGCTATGAAAAATTTAAAGAAATAGGATGTGAAGTATATTCTATTTCAACAGATACTCACTTTGTTCATAAAGCATGGGCAGACACTTCAGACACAATAAAGAAGATTCAATATCCAATGATAGGGGACCCAACAGGAAAATTAGCTAGAGATTTTGAAGTAATGATTGAAGAAGAAGGTTTAGCTTTAAGAGGTTCTTTTGTAATAAATCCAGAAGGAGAAATTAAAGCTTATGAAATTCATGATAATGGAATAGGAAGAAATGCTGAAGAGTTATTAAGAAAAGTTCAAGCAGCTCAATTTGTTGCAGCTCATGGAGATCAAGTATGCCCTGCTAAATGGAAACCAGGTGAAGAAACATTAGTACCAAGCCTAGACCTAGTAGGAAAACTATAATAATATGGAAAAAATATATGATTTATTAGTAATTGGTGGTGGCCCAGCTGGGCTCACTGCTGGAATCTATGCAGGTAGAGGAAAAATAAACACATTAATCATAGAAAAAGAAGAACTAGGCGGTCAAGTAAATAAAACATATAACGTTGATAATTATCCAGGAATAAGAAATGGTAATGGTCCAAAGCTTATGGAAGAAATGAGAAAACAAGCTGAGGACTTTGGCGTGACCTTTATGTCAGCTACAGTAACTGAAGTAGATTTAAAGGAAGATATAAAGATACTAAAAACTGATAAAGGTGAAGTAAAGGGAAGAGCATTAATAATAGCAACTGGTGCTTCACCAAGAAAACTTGGATTTAAAGGTGAAGAAGAGTTTATGGGAAGAGGAATTGCATACTGTTCAACTTGTGATGGACAATTGTTTGAAGGGTTAGAGATTTTTGTAGTTGGTGCAGGGTTTGCAGCAGCAGAGGAATCAATGTTCCTTACAAAGTATGCAACAAAGGTAACAGTAATTGCAAGAGAGCCAGAGTTTACTTGTGCTAAATCAATTGCAGATAAAGTGTTAGCACATCCAAAAATTGAAGTTAAATTTAACACAGAAATAGTTGAAGCTGGTGGAGAAGGTTTAATAAGCTATGCTAAATTTATTAATAATAAAACTGGTGAGACCTTTGAACATCATGCAAAACCTGAGGATGGTTCCTTTGGTATCTTTATTTTTGTAGGTTATGCCCCTCAAAGTGAACTTTTTGAAGGTATTTTAGACATAGATAGAGGTTATATAGTAACTAATGAAAATATGGAAACTAACATAAAAGGTGTCTATGCAGCAGGGGATCTAAGACCTAAGCAATTAAGACAAATAGTAACAGCTGTATCTGATGGTGCAATTGCAGCAACTACTGCTGAGAAATATGTTACTGAGCTAAAAGAAAAGCTTGGAATTAAAGAAGAAGAATATGTAGTTAATAAGACTGAGAAGAAAGAAGAGGTAACACCTGAGGTGAATAAAGACTTAGGTAATGTTTCAAGAAAGAGTAGTCTTTTAAATGATGGATTAAGAGCTCAGTTAAAAGGTATCTTAAGTAAGGTAGAAAAAGAAGTTACTCTTGTTTCAATAGTAGATGAAACAAATGCAAAATCTATAGAGCTTAGAGATTTAGTACTAGATATTTCTGATTTAGGTGAAAAAGTAAAGGCTGATATTTATAAAAAAGGTGAAAACCCAAGTATTGAAGATAAAATACATGCTGATAAATATCCTGTAGTTGCTCTTTTAGACCACGAGGATAACTACTCTGGGGTTAAGTTCCATGGAGTTCCTGGGGGTCATGAGTTAAATTCATTTATATTAGCTATATATAATCTTGGTGGAAAAGGTCAAGAGATTTCTAATGAAACTTTAGAAGCTATAAAGAATATAAACAAAAATATTAATATAAAGGTATGTGTATCATTATCTTGTCATCTATGCCCAGATGTTGTTGTTGCAACACAAAGAATGGCTATAGAAAACAAAAATATAGAAGCTGAGATGATTGATATATCAAACTTTAAGGACATCAAAGATAAGTATAAAGTAATGAGTGTACCAGCTATAATTATAAATGATGATAAAATCTATTTTGGAGCTAAAAAGATAGATGAGATTATAAATCTTATAAAATAACAGATAAATTATAATTCCTAAAGTAAAATAAAGTATCAATATAATTATTTTTAAGTAATGTAAGAGATAGTGAGTATATACTATCTCTTTTTTGAATTTTCATAGTAACCTTCCTAAAAATAGTTAAATATTATCTTCTTAAGTTAGGTGAAATTAATGGTATTTAAGTGTAATAAAAAAATAAATATATATTTAACAAAGAAAATGTTTACAAAATAGGAAGAAAATATTATAATATACTTACATAAGTTTGCACACGTGTTCTAGCTATAAAGTACATTAATAGACTTATGTAAATAAGTATCTTATAACTATGTTAATTTGAGGGGGATTTTAAAAAATGAAACTGAAAAAATTTTTATCTGTTGGTTTAGTTTCCATGATGGTATTAACTACAATGGGCTGTGGTACTTCTAGTACATCAGATGAATCTAGTGATTCAAGTGAAACTGTAACTACATCTGATGCAAGTTCAGGGAATCCAGATAGTGATGTATGGAATCAAGAGTTGTATGAAGAAATAATTGAAACAGTTAACACAAATATGCCAAGCTTTGATGATTTTGATGAATATAATATAAGCTCAGAAGAATATAAGGAATATGTTAAAACAATTACAGAGGAATATTATACTCATGAGGATGCGGAGTATCTTTTAGGTTTAGGTGATGAGTTAAAGGATTTCCTTAAAACTGATGCAAAAGAAGATAAAACTTATACATCAAAGGCATTAATACAAAATACTCAAGAAGTTGAATACTACGGGGAAGCAATTCAAAAGGCTATAGATAATGCAACAGAAAATGGTGGAGGAACTGTTATAGTTCCTGGTAATGGTAATGAAGAAAATCCAACAGTTTATTATACAGGAGCACTAGAGTTAAAAAGTAATGTAGAATTACATTTAGAAAAGGGTGCTGAACTTAAGTTTGTAAGAAATAAAAGTAATGATTATTACCCAGTAGTTTACACTCGTTGGGAAGGCGTAGAAATGATGAATTACTCACCATTTATATATGCTTATGAAGCTGAGAATATTGCCATAACTGGTGAAGGAGTTTTAGATGGACAAGCTGATGAGTTTAACTGGATGCCATGGAAATATGGATATTTTAATGAAACTGATCAAGCAGATGAAAGAAATAGATTATTTGAACTTGGCCAAAATGGGGCAGATGTAGAAACTGAAAGAATATTTACAGATGAAACATCAACATTAAGACCTCCATTTATACAACCATATAAGTCAAATAACATTTTAATAGAAGGAATTACAATTAAAAACTCTCCTTTCTGGGAAGTAAATCCTGTACTTTGTGAAAATGTTAAAGTTGATG
>JAUNBX010000049.1 GCA_030526875.1 Clostridium perfringens
TACCAATAGGAATAAATAATCGTATGACAATGGGTTACGATTCAATTATTTATCCAGGAATGCTAGCTTCGAATATTTCTCAAGGTGGAGCATGTTTGGCAGTAGCATTTAAAAGTAAAAAAGCTGATATAAAACAATTAGCTTCATCAGCAGGTATTACAGCAGTATGTGGTATCACAGAACCTGCATTATATGGTGTTAATTTAAGATTTAAAACTCCTTTATATGCATCTATGATTGGAGGGGCAATAGGAGGATTATTTTTAGGAATATTTAAAGTAGTTAACTATTCAGGTGGTTCACCAGGATTTTTAACATTGCCAAGTTATATTGGTGGGGATTCTATGAGTAATTTTGTATATGCTTGTATAGGAGCAGTAATAAGTTTAGTAGTTTCATTTGTAGTTTGTATGATTATTTATAAGGATGTTAAAGAAGATTTAGATAATGGACTTAAAATAAAAGAAATTAATATAAATAATGATAGTAAAAAAGGCCAAAAAGTATCAACACTTTGTTCTCCAGCATCAGGGAAAGTAGTTTCTTTAAAAGAAGTTAATGATCCAACTTTTTCAGAAGAGATTATGGGGAAGGGTATAGCTATTATACCTAATGAAGGAAAAATTGTTTCGCCAGTTAATGGAACAGTATCTATGGTATTTAATACAAAACATGCAATAGGTATTTTAGGCGAAAATGGAGAAGAAATTTTAATTCACATAGGTTTAGATACAGTAAAATTAGGAGGAAAATATTTTAAAAGTTATGTTAAACAAGGTGATAAGGTTAAGGTTGGTACACTATTAGTAGAGTTTAATATAAATGCAGTAAAAAAAGAAGGCTATGATTGTATTACACCGATAATAATAACAAATAGTGCTGAATATGAAAATATATTACCTATAACTAATAAATCAATAAATTTAGGTGAAAAAATTATAGAAGCAGTAAAATAGATTTTAAATTTAGATGGAGGCGTATCTCCATCTAAATTTTTTTATAATATAAAATTGTTATAGAGATTATATCTCATTATAATACCTATATAAGTACAATTAAATATAATTAACTATAGATAAGAAGGTAAGAGGTAAATATGCCACAAGGAAATATAGAATTAAAAAATAGAAAAAAAGATAGATTAAAAATTAATAATATGAATGACTTTAAAGATGCGTTAAAAAGGGAAGGTCATAGTGTAGATGAATTTGATAAAGAAGTTTTAAGTGAAGAGATTATAAAGCTTCTTAATTTAGATATTATTTTATTGAAAAAGATAAATGAATGTATTATAGAAAATAACATTACTTATAGAGCAGATAATGTTGAGGATTTTATAGATTATATAAGAAAGATTATAGAATTTGAGAATCAGCATAAAAAGTTATGTGAAAAGATAAGTGAAGTGAAAAATTTATATATAAGTAGAGTAGAGTATGATAGGGAGAAGGGGGGGCAAGAAGATGTTAGGAATATTGAAAAAATTGTAGAAGAGGTAAAAGGGAAGATATCTAAGATAATATACAAAGAGGATATACAAAGGATAGACATTTTAGAGAAAGAAATAGAAAAAAAGTATCTTTACTCAAAGGATATAGAGCTACTTAAAAGAATGATCTGTACTAAAAATCATAATATAAAAGAAGAATATAGTATAGAAACTAAGATTAAAACTTTATCTATAAAAATACCTAAAGATATAAATAAAGAGTACATTAAGCCTAAAGTAGGGGGGATAGAATATCATACCCATTTAAATATGGCTATACCAAGGATGAAAAGATTGATAGAAAATATAGATAGATATATGAAGCCTTATAAAAAAGAAGAGGGAACGTTTAATATAGATCAAAGCAAATTACTTCAAGATTCTATAAATATAGCAGTAGCAACTTTTAATAATAGAGAGTTTAAGGCTATAAGTGGAGGAAACGAGATAGAAGATTATTGTACAGCACCGCCAATAAACAAGTGTGTTTTTAAAAGTAATAAAGTTAACAGGTTAGGTAAACTAGGTACAGGCTATGATAGAATAAATGATAGTGAAAAAAAGATATTTGAAGAAATACATAAACAAATAGAAAAGAAATGCCTTAAGAATGAAGGAAATCTTATTTTATATAGTAAGTGGGAACCTTGTCCAAGCTGTTATTTTGTAATTAGTCAGTTTTGCAAAATACATCCTAATATAAATGTTAAGGTAAGATATATTAAAAAGTATGGAGAGTAATACTAAGGATTAACTATTTAAAACTTACTTTTAATAGGAAGTGATTTAAAAAGATTCAATAATGACTTTAATTTCGTAAAGAATTTTTAATATCTTTATTAAATTAAACAGTTTATGTACTGTTATAAGGAAAAAAATTGTGTATAATGGATGGATAAATATATTAAAAAGTTTATAGATAACTAAGAGGAAGAACACATGAAAGAACAAGATTATGAAATTTTATTAAATATAAAAACATCAGGAAAGCAAGATTTAAATGAAGCCACTATCCACTATAATAGATATGAGCCAACAGACTATAAGGCTTTAGATAAGCTATTTAAAGAGTATAAAATAGATAGTAAAGATTTTATGGTAGATTTTGGATGTGGAAAAGGTAGACTTAATTTTTATTTAAGTTACTTTTACAAATGTACAGTAACTGGAATTGAAATGAATAATTATTTTTATAAACAAGCCTTAAATAATAAAAAATCTTATTTAGAAAATCATAAAGAAGATGAAGAAAAAATAAATTTTGTTTGTACTTTTGCAGAAAAATATGATATTAAACCAAAGGATAATAAATTTTATTTTTTTAATCCTTTTTCAGTAGAAATATTTATGAAAGTTATAGATAATATCTTAGGTTCAGTATATAACAATAAAAGGAACATAGAAATTATTTTGTTTTACCCATCAGATGATTATATATTTTTCTTAGAAAACTATACACTTTTTATGTTAGAAAAAGAGATAAGACTAGATAATTTTAAAAATGATAATAGAGATAGATTTTTAGTGTATAAATTAACTTATGTAAATTAAAAAAGTCATGGCTTTTTCCATGACTTTTCCGTTTAAGAGTTATAGATTTTCTCATCTAAAGAGTTTTCAGATTTTGCAACTACTAAAGCAGTAGCTGCATCCCCTATAACATTTAGAGAAGTTATTAACATATCTATAGGTCTATTAATAGCAAGAATAAGTGAATATGCTATTAATGTAGATGGATTGTTATAACCCATTCCTGTTAATATTGAAAATAGTATAATTGACGAAGACCCAGGAGCAGATGGTGTTCCAATTGATGCAATAAGTGCAAGAGATGAAATTACAATCATGTTTTGTAGTGTAATAGCATATCCTGAGCTAGCAGCTATAAATACTGTTGCTATAACTTGCATTATGGCAGTTCCATTCATATTTATTGTCATTCCAAGTGGCAATGTAAATGACGATATATCTTCACTAATCCCAAGTTCTTCAACAGAAGTCTTTTGATTTAGAGATAATGCAGCAGCAGATGATGCAGCTGAAAATCCAAGTAGTGCAACTTTAGACATTTTTCTCATAAATATTAAAGGATTTAAACCTGTTTTTACATATATAAATAAAGGATAACCAACAAGTAAAAACAAAATAGATGCAAGGGCAACTACTAGCATATATGATAGTGCAGAGCTTAAGTGGTTTAAACCATATACTGCAAATGTTCTTGAGATAAGAATAAAAACTGCAATAGGGCCAAATTTATTTATTATAAAATTTAAAAATATAGTTATTATATTGTTAACATCTTCAAGTAGTTTTTTTAGAATTAATATTTTATCTCCTAAGGAATTTATACAAAGACCTGTTATAACGGCTAAAACTACAACAGCTAAAACCCTTGAATTAGTTGAAAATATAGCTGTTATGTTACTTGGAACAGCATCTATTATTACAAGTAATGGATTTTGAGAACTTGCAGTTTGTGCTGAGGCTATATTCCCTATATTTACAGTAAATAAACCTAATTTATTAGCTACATAGCCAAAGATTATAGCTACAATTAATGCAAAAATTGAGGTTGTAAGAAAATTTAATAGAGTTTTTTTAGAAATTCTACCAAGCTTTTTAGTATCGCTTATATGACACATAGAAAGTGCTATTGATGAAAAAATCATAGGAACTATTATTAATTGTAAAGAATTTAAAAACAATTGTCCTATTATGTAGAATAGACCAATAGCATTTTTACCTTCATCTACACTTATATCTTGAAAGAATATATTATTTATTATATTCCAAATATTACCGTTACCATTAGATATTAAATTGCTTTTTAAAAGAAGAATTAGCATACCAACAACTACACCAAGTAGAAGTGAAATAGTCATTTTAAAGCCTAAACTTGCAGTTCTTTCTTTTAAAGTTTTTGATTTAAAGGCTATATTCATAATTACCCCCTATAAATAATTAATTGATAAAATATATTATTTTACAATAAATATAATATATTTACAGCAAATTTATAATATATTACAAAATATTCAATGTCAAGATAAGCTATTTTAAATAGATAACTTTAAATTTTTTACATGATCTATAAAATTATTAACAGCGTGAGGAAAGTACCTATCTTTTAGGTAAGTTAAATAAATATATCTATTTTGTTTTATATTGTTTATAGGAATTTGTTTTATATTAAAATTATTAAGCTGAGGTATTTTAGCAACTATGGCTATTCCAAAGTTCTCAGATACTAATCCAGCAATGGCATTTTCATCTTCTCCTTGAAAAATAACATTGGGGGAAATATTAGATTCTTCAAAAAGTTTTAAGGTGAATTTTCCAAGTCCACTATTTTTATTATAGGCAACTAAAGGATAATTTTGTGCCTCTTCAATGTTAATAGATTTTAAATTAGACAGTTTATGATTATTTGGTACTATTAAAACAAGTTCTTGTTTTAAAATTGGTTCAAAAGCAATTGAAGGCTCGTCTTTTACAAATGAACAAAAACCTATATCATATTTTGATGATTTCAATCCCTCTATTACGTCAGTAGTTAATTCTTGTTTAAAAGTAAAGGTAATATCTTTATTTTCATTTTTATCTAAAAAATTCCTAACTGCTTTTGGAATGTAATAAGAGGATAGAGGAGCAACATAGGCAATATCAACATTTCCTTTTGTGCTACTTGTAAACTTTTTAAGCTTTTCTTCACCAAGTTCTAAAGTATCTAAAGATTTTTCAACATAATTTAAAAATATTTTTCCATACTTTGTTAATTTAACACATCTACCTTGTTTTTCAAATAATTTTGTATCTAGTTCCTCTTCTAGAGTAGATATTGAATGACTAAGACTAGGCTGAGAAATATGAAGTTCTTTAGCTGCGTTTCTAAAATGTTCAAGTTTAGCTACTGTTTTAAAATAATAAAGTTGATTTAGATTCATTTATGTCGTTACCTCCAAGAAACATATTTTTAATATTTATGATTTTTTTACTTATTATACTATAAATGATAGAATATATCTATCAAAATTAATGAAAATAAGTATTATATTTATTTAAAGAATAGTTATATAATCTAGCTGTAGAAAAGATTAATAGTATTATATTGTGAAAAAATGTTAAAAAATTAACACCAAAATATAAATTAAGTATTATAGTCACTTTAAGTATTTATTTAAAATATAGAATAAATAAGGAGATGTAAAGATGAAAAATGTTGTTACAGTAAGGGATTTAAAACTAGGAGAAGGAATGCCTAAAATATGTGTGCCACTTGTAGGGAAAACAAGGGAAGATATTATAGCAGGTGCAAAAGAATTACAAGATATCAAACTAGATTTAGTAGAGTGGCGTGTTGACCACTATATAGATGTTTTAGATATAGAGAAAGTTAAAGAAACTTTAGTTGAACTTAGAGAAGTTTTAGGAAATACACCAATTTTATTTACTTTTAGAAGTTTAAAAGAAGGTGGAGAAAAAGAAGTATCTACTGAGTTTTATGCTAAATTAAACAAAGAAGTTGCATCCACTAAAAATGCTGATTTAATAGATGTTGAGTTATTTACAGGAGATGAAATAGTGAGAGAAATTGTTAAATTTGCACATAGCAATGATGTAAAAGTTGTAATGTCAAATCATGATTTCTTTAAAACTCCAGAAAAAGAAGAGATAGTTTCTCGTTTATGCAAAATGCAAGATTTAGAGGCGGATTTACCTAAAATAGCAGTTATGCCACAAAGCACAACAGATGTACTTACACTTTTATGTGCAACAGATGAAATGGTAACAAAACATGCTAAAACTCCAATAATAACAATGTCTATGGCAGGGCTTGGTGTTATAAGCCGTCTAGCAGGAGAAACTTTTGGGTCAGCACTTACTTTTGGAGCAGCAAAAGAAGCATCTGCACCAGGACAAGTTGCTGTTGATGAACTATATAAAGTATTAAATCTTCTTCATGAAAGTAAATAGTTAAATTTAAAAATAGTTAAAATAAAAAGGTTAATTTAAGGGGGAAATAAAAAATGGCAGAAAGAATAACAGGACACACTGAACTTATAGGATTAATAGCAACACCAATAAGACACTCAAGTTCACCTGCAATGCACAATGAAGCATTTGCAAAATTAGGTTTAGACTACGCTTACTTAGCTTTTGAAGTTGGTAACGAAGAGTTAGAAGATACAATTAAAGGGTTTAGAGCAATGAATGTTAGAGGAAGCAATGTATCTATGCCTAACAAAACAGTTGTTCATAAATATTTAGATGGATTATCAAAAGCAGCTGAGCTTTGTGGAGCAGTAAACACTATAGTAAATGATAATGGTGTTTTAACAGGACACATAACTGATGGAATCGGATATATGAGAGCATTAAAAGATGCTGGAGTTGATGTAATTGGTAAAAAGATGACTATAGTAGGGGCAGGTGGTGCTGCAACTGCAATAGAAATTCAAGCAGCTTTAGATGGAGTTAAAGAAATTTCTATCTTCAATATAAAAGATGATTTTTATAAGAGAGCTGAGCAAACAGTAAAGGATATAAATGAAAAAACATCTTGCAAAGCAAATCTTTATGATTTAGCAGATTTAGAAAAGCTAAAAGAAGAAATAGCTACAAGTTATATATTTACAAATGCAACAGGTATGGGAATGAAACCATTAGAAGGGCAGACTTATATACCAGATTCAAGCTTTTTAAGACCTGATTTAATAGTATCAGATGTTGTGTACTCTCCAAGAGAAACTGAACTTTTAAAAATGGCTAAAGAAGTTGGATGTAAAACTTTAAATGGTTTAGGAATGATGTTATTTCAAGGTGCAGCAGCCTTTGAACTTTGGACAGGAAAAGAAATGCCAATAGAATATATGAAAGAAAAATTAGATATCAAATATTAAAAAATAGCTAAAGATTAGGGGAAAATTAAATTATGAATACAGCAATAAATACAAAAAAGAGCTCAAGTAAGTACTTTTATTTAACTGCTTTTTGTGTGTATATAAACTACTTTGTACATGGTATGGGAGCATCTATACTTGCACAAAATTCAAGTTCATTACAGTCTTTGTGGCATACAGATGCAGCAGCAGTGCTTTATGTAATATCAGCTCTTGGAATAGGCCGTTTTATAGCACTTCCTTTTTCAGGAGTAATGTCAGATAAATTAGGTAGAAAGAAAACTATATTAGTTGGAGTTGCCTTTTACATTGCTTTCTTTGGGGGAATACTTATAGCACCTAATGCTCAAATAGGATTTATAGTAGCATTACTTGCAGGAGTTGCAAACTCATTTTTAGATTCTGGTTGTATACCAGCTGTAATGGAGATATTAACTGAATCAACAGGTTTTGCAAGTATATTAACAAAATTATTTATATCAGTTGGACAGTACGCTCTTCCACTAATAATTGGATTCTTAGTTGGAAATAATATGTACTTTGGATATTCATTTATTTTATGTATAGCAATATTAGTTATAAATTCATTATTCTTATTAAAAATGCCATTCCCACAAATGGAGGGCACAAAGAAATATTCTAAGAAGGAAGAGGTAGAGGTTAAAGAAACTGTGAAATCAAACTTCTTTATAGAAGGAATAGCATTAATTGCAATAGGATTTACATCAACTGCAACATTCCAAATTTTCTTAAATGTTAACAAAACATTTGGTATAGATGTAGTTGGAATGAGCGAAGTTGCAGCGGGTAAAATTCAATCTAATTATGCATTAGGTTCAATATGCGCAGTACTTTTAACAGCAGTACTTGTTAAAAAGTTAATAAAACCAGCTAGATTCTTATTTATATATCCACTTATATCATTAGCCACTTTAATTGCAATGTTTATGTTAAGAACAGAAGCTATTTGTACTATGGGAGGATTTGTAATAGGATTTTCAGCAGCAGGTGGAGTACTTCAACTTGCAGTATCAACAATGTCAGATTTATTCCCAGTATCTAAGGGGAAAATAACAAGTATGGTAATGATGTCCTCTAGTATAGCAACATTTAGTGTTACAGCAATAGCAGGATTTGTTACTCAAAGTATGGGAACAGAATATACACTTTTATTAGCAGCTATAGTAACAGCAGTTGGTGTTTTACTTTCTATAGTGGTTAATATAAGATACAATCAATTATCAAGATTAAAAGCTAAATTAAAATAGATAATATTACTAAAGAGTAATTAAATATATGGGGGAATTTTAAGTTATGAAAAATTATGAAAATATTTTTAATCCATTAACAGTAAAAAATATGACTATTAAAAATAGAATAGTAATGACACCTATGGGAACTAATTATGGTGAACAAAGTGGTGAAATGAGTTTTCTTCATATGGATTATTATGAGCAACGTGCAAAGGGTGGAACAGGTTTAATAATAGTTGAAAATGCAAGTGTAGATTCACCACAAGGCTCAAATGGAACAACTCAACTTAGAATTGACCATGATAACTATATTCCAAGATTATTTAAATTATGTGAAACAGTTCACAGTCATGGAACATGTATTGCAGTTCAAATAAATCATGCAGGAGCATCAGCTCTTTCATCAAGAATAAATATGCAACCTGTTTCAGCATCTAATTTACCTTCAAAAAAAGGTGGAGAAATTCCAAGACCTTTAGAAAAAGAAGAAATAATAGCTATTGTAAAGAAATATGGTGAGGCAGCTAGAAGAGCCCAAATAGCAGGTTTTGATGCAGTTGAAATTCATGCAGGACATTCATATTTAATAAGTCAGTTTTTATCTCCTACCACTAATAATAGAACAGATGAATTTGGTGGAAGTAAAGAAAATAGAGCACGTTTTGCCAAAATGGTTATGGATGAAGTTAGAAGTAAAGTTGGACCAATGTTTCCAATAATGCTTCGTATAAGTGCTGATGAACTTGTTGAAGATGGTAATACTTTAGAAGATACTTTAGAGCTTTTAGAATATTTTGCAGAAGAAGCAGATATTATAGACGTTTCAGCAGGGCTTACAGGTTCAATACATTATCAAATAGATGCTAACTATTTAAAAGATGGATGGAGATCTTTTATGGCTAAGGCCGTTAGAGAAAAGTTTAATAAAATAGTTATGACAACTGGTAATATAAGGAGTCCTAAAGTTGCAGAAGAAATATTAAAAAATGGCCATGCAGATTTAATTGGTATGGGTCGTGGACTTATAGCAGAACCAGAATGGGTAAATAAGGTAGAAGAAGGAAGAGAAGAGGAACTTCGTAAATGTATATCTTGTAATATAGGATGTGCAGGAAACCGTATAGGAATAAATAGACCAATACGTTGTACAATAAACCCAGCTATAAATATTGGTGAAGGCTACAAAAATGAAAAGATTAAAAAACCTTGTAATGTAGTAGTAATAGGTGGTGGAACAGCAGGTCTTGAAGCTGCTTGTACTGCTGCTGAAGTTGGATGTACAACATTTTTAATAGAGAAAAAAGATGTTTTAGGTGGACTAGCTCATGAAATATCTAAAATACCAGATAAAAATCGTTTAGCAGATTTCCCTAACTACTTAAAAAATAGAGCAAGTAAATTAAGTAACCTTTTTATATTTAAAAATAGAGAAGCTAACATTGAATTTATAAACAGCTTAAACCCAAATATAATAGTAAATGCAACAGGGTCTAATCCATTATTGCCACCAATAAAAGGGTTAAAAGAAGTTATGGAAAAAGAAAACTCAAAGGTGGCTTCAATTAAAGAGATGATTGAAAATATTCCAAACTATGAAGAAGATATGACTGGTAAAAAAGTTATAGTAATAGGTGGAGGAGCAGTTGGTCTTGATGTAGTTGAATTCTTTGCACCAAGAAATGCTAAAGTTAGTATAGTTGAAATGCAATCTGTTATAGGGAAAGATTTAGACCCAGTAACAAAGGTACAAACTTCAACATTAATAGAAAAACACAATGTTTTAGAATTAACTAATACAGCACTTTTAGAAGTAAAAGATAATTCATTTGTTGTAAGACATAATGGTGAAGAGGAAGAATTAGAATTTGATTATGGATTTGTATGCTTAGGAATGAGATCAAATGCTGAAGTTTTAGAAAGTTTAAGAGAAAATTTTGATTCTTCTAAAGTTGAAATAATAAACATTGGTGATAGTGTTCGTGCAAGAAGAATAATAGAAGGTGTACAAGAAGGTAGAAATATATTAAATGCCTTAAGAAAAAGAAACTACCTATAATATTATGTTAAAAAGAATCGTATCTAAAATACGATTCTTTTTATGTGTTTAGACTATATTTTTTTAAGGAATACATTTTAAATAAGCTCAAAAATCGTTTTATTTTATATGGATTCAGGTTATTTAAGATAGATAAAAGTTACTAATTAGAATATTTCTTTATATTTATTTGAAACTTATATTAAAACATATTCTAGTTTAAAGATAAGAAATGTAGAAAAAACATTTCTATACCAATAATATATTATAAAGTATATTATTTCAAAATATGTTGACAAATACAAAATGGTTTAATACTATAAAAGTACTAATAAAAGAAAATTTGGAGGTGGTATTGTGGACTCGTATCCGGAGGATGATTTAAGCTTAGTAAAAATTAAATATCTATTATGTAGGAAATTAGCCATTATACCACAAGGGAAAATACCTTTAAGATAGTTATCAACTATTCTAGGAATCATGATAATTTAGTGGCTTTTTTCTTATGTAAAAGTAGGGGGAAAAGCTATGAAATTAAATATGAGTAAGGAAGAATTAAGAAAATTCCTATTACATGCTCCTCAAAGTAAGATTATTACCTATATGGAGAATATACATCCAGTAGATATTCTTGATATATTACGTGAGAATAGCAGTAATAAACGGGATATACTGTATAGATTACCTGAAAACATTGTTGCTGATATTATTGATGAAGCAGAGGTTCATGAAAAATATGAAATATTAATGGAATTTTCAGAGAATAAGCAAAAGAATATAATAGAGGAAATGTCCTCAGATGAATTAACTGATTTACTTGGGAGAATAGATAAAGAACAAGCTAATAAAATTTTAGCTCAAATGGCAGACGAAGATGCTAGAGTAGTTCGTCAGCTTTTAAGCTATGCGCCAGATACTGCAGCAGGTATTATGGCTACAGAATTTGTATCCCTTAATGCAAATATGACGGTAGAGGAAACCCTTAAGTATTTGCAATTACATGGTAAAGAAAATGAAAATATTAATGATTTATATGTTATAGATGAATTTGATAAACTTAAAGGAGTAATTTTCTTAAAGGAACTTGTAACTAAGAATTTTGATACTAAAATTTCAGAAATAATTCATACTAAGATTGAAGGTATATTATTTAGTACTGACCAAGAAGAGGTTGGACATAGATTTGAAAAATACGGATATTTGACTATGCCTGTAGTTGATAATTCTAATAGACTTTTAGGTATAGTTACAGTTGATGATGTTATGCAAATTATGAGGGATGAAAATACAGAGGATATTCACCGTTTAGGGGGAATTGATGAAGAAGAAAAAGTTGACGGAACTTTAAAAGAATCAGTAAAAAGTAGACTTCCTTGGCTTCTTGTAAATTTGCTTACAGCTATTTTAGCTTCATCTGTGGTTGGAATATTTGAAGGAACTATAGAACAAGTTGTATCTTTAGCTACATTTATGCCAATAGTTGCTGGTATGGGTGGAAATGCTGGAACTCAAACTTTAACTATTATAGTTAGGGGAATAGCTCTTGGAGAACTTAACTTTAAAAATATGAAGAAAGTTTTCTTTAAAGAAGTTGGAGTAGGGTTTTTAACAGGTACAGTTATAGGACTAGCTATTGCTGTGTTAGGGTATGTATGGGAAGGTAAAATTATTTTTGGAGTAATAATAGGAATAGCTATGATTTTAAATATGGTAGTTGCAACAATTTCAGGTTACTTTGTTCCATTATTCTTAAAGAAGATTAAAGTAGACCCAGCTTTAGCATCATCAGTTTTTGTTACAACTTTTACTGATGTTTTAGGGTTTTTCTTCTTCTTAGGATTAGCAACAATTTCGTTACCATATATTATTTAATAAGAATAAATACGAAATTTTAATATATTTATTATGTTTAAGTTAATAAAAACTCTTCTAAAATACATTCTTGTATTATGGAGAGTTTTTTGTTTATATAGTTTTTTATTTATAATAATATTTTGTCTACTTTTTTAGTTACAAGAGTTTTTAATGAATTCTTTATAATTATTACCCCACTCAGTTAAAACACTAAATATAGGTTTAAGGGTTTCGCCCATTTCACTTAAACTATATTCTACCTTTATAGGAATTTCATTAGGATATACCTTACGATTTATAATACCATCATTTTCTAGGCTACGAAGATTTTCAGTGAGTACTTTTTTACTTATACCATCAATTCCGTTTAATAAATCTGTAAAGCGACTTGGTCCTGATAAAATGTTTCTTAATATTAATAATTTCCACTTATTACCTATAACTCCTACAGCAGTTGCTACAGGACATTCAGGTAATTCTTTGTTAACAACCATAATCTATTTTATCCCCCTTCCATATTGGCATCTAAGTTACAAAAAGGTTGCAAGGACACAATAAAGTGCCGTATTTACTAAAATAATATATGTAATTATTATATAGATATAGGTTAAATAAAGCAATTAGAAAGTAATTGTATAAAATCTCAAATGAATTTTAAGATATTTTATTAGATAAAATTAATCAATTAATATATAGTGAGAAAATAAATTTGTTATTTTTATATTATAGGTAGATAGCAAGTTTTATAAGAATATTTTGAGATAGTATGAAGTTACTTCAATTAAATAATATTAGATTTACTAAGAGTTAATTAAAAACTCTACCTAAAATAATAAAAATAGGTAGAGTTTACTATATTATATTAAGTTAACATAATATTCTTCAAGTAAACCTATTATAGATTTATTAGGTAAAGTTTCTGTAATAACAGTGTTAAAATCTATTATATTTGAAAAGATAAAACTACTAGTTGTTTCAAATTTTTCATTTAAAGTTATTAAAAACAATTCTTTAGATATACTCATAATGGCATTTTTAGTTGAAGCATCTTCAGATAAAGCAGTACAGACATTACCATCTCTAAGGTCAATTCCACTACAGCCTAAAAACCCTTTATCACATCTATATCTTTGTATTTGAGAAATAGCATAAGAACCAATACTTCCACCTACAAAGGCATTATAATCCCCCCCAATAAATATAAATTTAGTTTTTGAATCTATAGGAATTAACGAGGAGATTTCAAACATATTTGTTATTAAAGTTAAAGGTTTATTATTTTTAACTATTAATTTTGCAATCATATATGAAGTAGTTGAAGCATCTAAAAATATAGTTTCATTATCATTTATTTTTTCGAAGGCCTTTTTAGCAATAATTTCTTTTAAATCAATATTTTTTTCTACACGTGCATTAAAACTTTCGGCATTAGTAAGGGTATGTTTTATATTTATAGCACCGCCATATGTACGTTGTAGTAGATTTTTTTTTTCTAAAGCCTGTAAATCCTTTCTGATCATACTCTCACTTACATTAAATTCTTTGCTTAAATCTTTTACTAACACTTTTCCCTTTTCTTCAAGTAAATTTAAAATATATTTATAACGTTCTTCAATAAACATTTGATAATCTCCTTAAATAAGTCTTATTTATTCCCATTATAATATAAAATAAGTTATAATACAATTGACAAATAGTAATAAACAGAATAAAATGATAATAAACGATAATAAAGTAAATGGGGGTTATTATGAAAAGAGCAATATTTTTTGATATAGATGGAACACTTTTAGATTGTGTTAATGGATTAACTGATATATCACCAAGGGTTAAAGAAGCAATTCGTTCTCTTCAAAAAAATGGAGATTATGTTTTTATTGCATCAGGGAGACCTTATGCATTTTTAAGTCAAGCTATATTAGATTTTGGATTTGATGGATTTGTTTTATGCAATGGGGCATATGTGAAGTTAAATAATAAAACTATTTATAGTGAGTCAATTAATAAAAAATTTATAGCAGAAACAATAGAAAAATTTGAACAAAATAATATTCAATATATTTTAGAGGGACAACCTTATTCATATATGAATAAGAATAATAAAGCTTTAATTGATTTTTATGAAATTATAGGAATTTCAAGTACATTGATTTTAAATGATTGTGACGTAACAAGCACTGATATTTATAAAATTGAAGCCTTTTGCTTTGATGAAAATCATAGAAATATATGTATAGATTTAGTTAACAATAATGCTGACTATGGATATTTTAATAGTATAGATGAAAAATTTTTTGAAATATATTTAAAGAAGAACCATAAAGCTACAGGAATAATGAAGGCTTTAGAGTATTTAGATATACCTCTTGAAAATAGTTATGCTTTTGGAGATGGAGACAATGATGTAGAAATGCTAGAAACTGTAGGTTGTGGAATTGCCATGGGCAATGCATCAGATAGAGTTAAAAGCTATGCTAAAGAAGTTACAGATACAGTAACAAATGATGGGGTAGCAGTGGGAATTGAAAAATATATTGGAATTCCTGTTTTAAGATAGTTATTTATTTAAGATGAAATGATATTTTATAAAAGAGTATTGTAAAAGTGTATTTAGGAATATTTATATAATTAATTTAAACTAGCTATTAATTTAAATATATTTAAGTATGAACAATGCATTAGCGATTTATAAAATTGCGTGTGAAGAGTTCAAATATATTGATTTTTAGATAAAAAGCACTGCTTAAATTTTAAGTAGTGCTTTTAAATTTTTAGCCTTGATTTGAAGGCATTGATGGGGTTTTACTTTGTTTTTGCTTTTTTGTTGGTCTATTTTTGGCCATTTGTGTCACCTTCTTTCTTTTAATATATAGTAGCTTTTCCTAATAAAAATAAAAAATACATGGGATTTAACAATAGATATACTTTAAATATAAGAGAAATATAATCCAGTAGAATGTTTATTTTAGAAATAAATAGTAAAGGAATATTATCCATTAATATAAAATGGAGTGATATTTTGATTTTTATAGGTTAAACTGGGTATATTTTAAAATAATGATTTAACTATTTTTAAAACTATATAATTATAAAGTATTATGTATTAATATAGATATAATGATATAAATTTTAAAATAAATAAATTAATTACTAAAAAGGATATTAAATATATTTATAGAAATAAGCAGTAATTGTATTAAAATAATCATTTTTAGTATTAAAATGTAGTTTAAATAGATTAAAAGATGGAGGAGATATAAAATGAGAGAAAAAGAAAGAATGTTACAAGGAAAACTATATATGGCTCAAGGGGAAGCTTTAAAAGAAGATTATAAAAAATCTAGAAGATTGACTAGATTGTTTAACAATACAACGGAAGAACAAAAAGAATACCGTACTGAACTTTTAAAAGAGTTGTTTAAATCTACTGGAGAAAAATTATATGTAGAGCCACCTTTTAGATGTGACTATGGATGTAATATTTCTATAGGAGAAAATTTTTATGCAAACTATGATTGTATAATACTTGATGTGTGTAATGTTAACATTGGAAATAACGTATTCTTTGCACCTAGAGTAAATATATTTACAGCAGGACATCCAATTTGTGCGCAGGTTAGAAATACAATGTTAGAGTTTGGAAAGCCTGTAACTATTGGAAACAATGTATGGGTAGGTGGAAACACTGTAATAAATCCAGGAGTAACAATTGGAAATAATGTAGTAATTGGCTCTGGTTCTGTTGTTACTAAGGATATACCAGACAATGTAATTGCAGTTGGGAATCCATGCAGAGTATTAAGAGAAATAACTGATTTAGATAAAGAATATTGGGAAAAACAAAGAGAAGAGTATTATGAAGATATGAAAGAGAATATAGATGAAATTTAATAGAATACAAAAACCTGTACAAAAATATTTGTACAGGTTTTTGTAGTTTAAATAATACTTTGTATCAAGTAAATTAAAAAAAAGAAATAGTGTTTGCAGAAATTTAAGAAATATAAAAGTAATAATAAAACGCTGTTTTAATACTGATGAAAACTATATAAAATTTGAAAATAATGTATTAAAATATAATTATAAACTAAATGGAAATAAGAAATGAAAATTAAATATATCGTAAATTAATATAATGATAAAATACAATTTAATTGCAAGAATATATGAATTTCTTATAGTAAGGTATTTTAATAAAAGGGGATTGATAATATGACATATAAATTAATAGCTTGTGATATGGATGAAACACTTTTAAATAGTGACCATATGATTTGTCAAAGGAATATAGATGCAATAAAAAGAGCAAAAGAAGAATTTGGAGTTAAATTTGTTCCTTCTACTGGAAGAGGTTATGCTTCTTTAGAAAGAGATTTAAAACTTTTAGATTTATATGATAAAGAAGGAGAATATGTTATTTCTTTTAATGGCGGGGCTTTAACTGAAAATAAAAATAATAAATTGCTAGAGTTTAATGGTATGACTTTTTCTAAAATGAAAGAGATTTTTGAGTTTGGACTTAAACAAGATGTTTGTATTATTATTTATACAATAGACAAGCTATATGTTTATAACTTATCAAAAAGTGAGAAAGAAAGAATAAAAAATGAAAAGAGAGAATGCATTATTATGAAAGAAAATAGTGTTGATTTTCTAGAGAATGAGCCAATATCAAAAATTTTGTATCAAAATATAGATATGCTATATTTAAGAACTTTAGAGCCAAAAATGAAAAGAATTACAGAAGGTTTTTGTAGTGTTAGTTATTCATCTAATCGTTATATTGAGTTTAATTCTTTTGGTGTAGATAAGGGAAGGGGGTTAAAAGATTTAGCAAAGATACTAAATATAGATATTAAAGACACTATTGCAGTTGGTGATAATTTTAATGATATGGCAATGCTTAAGGTTGCAGGTCTTTCAGTGGCAGCAAATAATGCAGTAAGTGCTGTTAAAGATGTTTGTGATTATACAACTAAGGCAGATAATAATGAAGGTGTTGTAGCAGAATTAATTGAAAAATTTATTTTTAAGGAAGATTTAGCTTT
>JAUNBX010000050.1:0-12632 GCA_030526875.1 Clostridium perfringens
GCATCTGCCTTACAAGCAGAGGGTCACAGGTTCGATCCCTGTTGTGACCACCATTAAAACAAAAATAAATAATATGCTGGCATGGCTCAACGGTAGAGCAGCTGACTTGTAATCAGCAGGTTGTAGGTTCGATTCCTATTGCCAGCTCCAAACGTGGAGGAATTCCCGAGTGGCCAAAGGGGGCAGACTGTAAATCTGTTGTCAGTGACTTCGATGGTTCGAATCCATCTTCCTCCACCAAAAATAGACACTATTATTTATTATAGTGTCTATTTATATAGTAATACACATATACATATAAAGTATATTTTAATACTCTTATCAAGAGAGGTGGAGGGAAAGGCCCTGTGAAGCCCGGCAACCAGTAGTTTACTAAGGTGCCAATTCCTGCAATTGATTATTGCAAGATAAGAGGAGTCTAGTGAATTCAAGTCTCTTCTTAAAAAATTAAGTAGAGACTTTTATTATTTTAAATTTAATGAAGAATTTAAAAAGCCTATTTACGAAAGGAGTGAACAGAGGTTATTTTATTATAACCCGTAAATTATGAGAAGATTATTTACATCAGAATCAGTAACAGAAGGGCATCCAGACAAAATCTGTGACCAAATATCAGATTCAGTTTTAGATGCTATAATAGCAAAAGATCCAAACGCAAGAGTTGCATGTGAAACTACAGTAACTACAGGAATGGTTATGATTATGGGGGAAATATCAACTAATTGTTATGTTGACATTCCTAAAGTAGCAAGAGAAACTATAAGAGAAATAGGATATGACAGAGCTAAATTTGGATTTGACTGTGATACTTGTTCAGTAATGACAACAATAGATGAACAATCAAATGATATAGCAATGGGTGTTGATGAAGCTCTTGAATCAAGAGAAGGACAAAAAGATGACGTTGAAGCAGTAGGAGCAGGAGACCAAGGTATGATGTTTGGTTTTGCTACTAATGAAACTGAAGAATTTATGCCAGCGCCAATAGCTATGGCTCATAGATTATCAAGAAGATTAACTGAAGTTAGAAAAAATGGTACTTTATCTTACTTAAGACCAGATGGAAAAACTCAAGTTACAGTTGAATATGAAGATAACAAACCAGTAAGAATAGATGCTATAGTTATATCAACTCAACATGGTCCAGAAGTTTCTCAAGAACAAATAAGAAAAGATTTAATGGAACATGTAATAAAAGCTGTTATACCAGCAGAACTATTAGATGAAGAAACAAAGTACTACATAAATCCAACTGGTAGATTCGTAATAGGCGGACCACAAGGGGATAGTGGATTAACAGGAAGAAAAATAATAGTTGATACTTACGGTGGATATGGAAGACACGGTGGTGGAGCTTTCTCAGGAAAAGATCCAACTAAAGTTGATAGATCAGCTGCTTATGCTGCAAGATGGGTTGCTAAAAATTTAGTAGCTGCAGGAATTGCAGATAAATTAGAAATACAATTAGCTTATGCAATTGGTGTTGCTAAACCAGTATCAATAGTTGTTGATACATTTGGAACTGGAAAAATATCAGATGATGCTATAGTTGAAATAATAGAAAAAGTATTCGACTTAAGACCAGGTGCTATAATAAGAGACCTAGACTTAAGAAGACCTATATACAAACAAACAGCTGCTTATGGACACTTTGGAAGAAATGATATAGATGTTCCATGGGAAAAACTAGACAAAGTAGAAGAAATAAAAAAATATCTTTAATATTTAAAAATATTTTTATAAACTTACAAAAAGCCTCCTTATAATAACTTATAAGGAGGCTTTTTAATATAGAAAGAAATAAATTAAAGTTGATGACTCTTAATAGTGAGTCTTTTATAAATGAAAGTTATATTAACAGTATTTTATTTAGGTATAATAAATTATAAGACATTTAAGACATTCAATAAGGCTTTAGTAGAATCTCAATCTATAGATTTGAAAGTTTCATCCATAGTATTAAATCTAGAAGCACCATGGATATGTTAGAATTAGCCTTTAAGTAAGTCAATGAAATACTGATGATTTAAATAATTTAAAATGTGATATACTTAGTATAAGTGTAAAAGATTAATATTTTATAGGAGAAATATTATGGAAATATTAAGTGGTGCAGTAGATAGTATTATTTATAGAAGTGAAGAAAATGGATATACAGTTGCTAAAATAAAAGAAGATAATGTTATTCATACTATAGTTGGAGGTCTCCCTCATATAAGAGAAAAGCAATTATTAAAACTTTCAGGTAGTTGGATAAATCATCCAAGCTTTGGCAAGCAATTTAAAGTAGAAAAGTGTGAGGAAATAGTCCCAAGTTCTTCAAAGGATATTGAAAAGTATCTATCATCAGGAGTAATACATGGTATTGGACCAGTTACTGCAAAAAAAATAGTAAATAAATTTGGAGATAAAACTTTAGAAGTCTTAGATAAAGAAATAAAGAGGTTAAAAGAAGTAGAAGGCATAGGAAATAAGAAGTTTAAGATAATAGAAGAATCCTATACAGAGCAAAAAGAGCTTAAGGATATTTATATATTTTTTCAGAGCAATGGACTAACAACTAAGCAGTGCATGAAAATATATAAAAAATATGGTGTTATAGCTATTGAGGTGGTTAAAGAAAACCCATATAAGCTTTGTGAAGATATAGTAGGAATAGGGTTTAAAATATCAGATAGAATTGCAAAATCTATAGGTGTTCATAAGGAATCGCCTTTTAGAATACAAACGGGAATACAATATATAATAAATGAATTTTGTGCAAATGGAAATACATATATGCCAAAAGAACTTCTTATAGAAAGTGCTATAGATATTTTAGAAGTATCAAAAGAAATAATAGAGAAAAATATTTTAGATGGTGCCTTGGATAATAAAATTAAAATTGAAAAAATATATGATATAGAGGGAGTCTTTACGATTCCTTATTATTATTGTGAACTTGGTATAACAAATAAAATTTTGACTTTAGCAATAAGTCATTTTAAAGAAATAGATAAAGATATAGAAGCATTAGTTATAAACTTTGAAAAAAGAAACAATATAAAGTTTGGAAAGGTTCAAAGAGAAGCAATTATAGGAGCCTTTGAAAATGGTATTGAAATAATAACGGGTGGACCTGGAACGGGAAAAACAACAATAATAAAGTGTATCATAGATATCTTTGAAAGCTGCGGTTTAAAGGTAGCACTAGGTGCTCCAACAGGAAGAGCAGCTAAGAGAATGACAGAGTCTACAGGAAGAGAAGCAAAAACAATCCATAGAATGCTTGATTTAGGAGTTAGAGATGATGAGGATTTTGTTTTATCTAATGATGACGAAACTTCATTAAATACTGATGTAGTAATTATTGACGAGGCATCTATGATAGACGTTGTTATTATGAATTCACTTTTAAAAGCTATTAAAAATGGTACTAGATTTATAATAGTTGGAGATATTGATCAATTACCATCAGTAGGACCTGGAAATGTTTTAAGAGATTTAATAGAGAGTAATTTTACAAAAGTTATAAGGCTTGATGAGATATATAGACAAGGTAAGGAGAGCATGATTGTTGTAAATGCTCATAAAATTAATAAAGGTGAAATGCCAATTTTAAATGATAAGAATAGTGATTTTTACTTCTTAAGACAGAATATTCAAGAAAAAATATTAGATACAATAAAACAGCTTATAAACTATAGGCTTCCTAAATTTAATAAAGGTTGGGATAAGTTAAGAGATATTCAAGTCTTAACTCCTATGAGAAGAGGGGTATTAGGGGTGAATAATTTGAATTCTAATCTTCAAGATATACTCAATCCTGAAAATAAAAATAAAAATGAGAAAGCTTTTAGAGATTTTGTTTTTAGAGAAGGTGATAAAGTTATGCAAATTAAAAATAACTATCAACTAAAATGGGAACGAATAGCTGGAAAAGGCGAGTTAAAAGGCATGGGTGTATTTAATGGTGATATGGGATTTATAGAAAAAATTGATTTAGATGAAAAACAAGTTTATGTTATATATGATGATGAAAGACGTGTTATATATGATTTTATTTATTTAGATGAGTTAGAGCTTGCCTATGCAATAACAATACATAAAAGTCAAGGGAGTGAATTTAAGGTTGTCATAATGCCAAGTTATATGGGTTCACCTCTTCTTATGAATAGAAATTTATTGTATACAGGAATAACAAGGGCTAAGGAAATGGTAGTTGTAAATGGTGATGTAAGGGCATTAAGTTACATGATAAATAACACTAAAAGCATGGAAAGATATTCATCATTAAGATTTAGAATAGAAGAAATAATAGCTGATAATGCTTTTAAATAATACAAGTGGGGTAAAATATGGGGTATAAAAATAATTTTAATGAATTATATAAAGATAATATTGAGAAGTTTAGAAAATGGTGCATAGATGATAAGAATAAGTTAATAAATCTTGTTTTTAGACCCTATGATAACTTAGATATAGTAAATGCATTTATAGATGATTATTTACTAAAGGATAAAAAGATATTATATGTAAAAAGATATTATAAGTACACAGAAATTAAATATAAAAATATTGATTATATAACATTTAATTATATATATACTATAAATAAACATTATGATTTAATAATTTTTGATGATTTAAGTTATTATTCAGAAAAAAGTGACATAGAGGTAATAGAATACACCTCATTTTTAACAAAAAGATGTACAAAAATGATTTTATGTTCTTTTGAATATATATTAAAAAAGGTGGATAGTATTAATTTAGCAGGACTAAGTAATAGAAAATACTTTCTAGAACCTAGAGTTATTAAAACAAGATTAAATCTTTTAAATTCAATGCCTAAAATTCTTTATGAATATTTTAATTGGTTTATAACTGAAAAAAGGAATGTAATTATATATACTCCAAATGATAAATATACAATAAATACATTTAATTACTATAAAAAGATATTTGGAGATAATAAAAATATAAATATAATTAAAGATGAGGGTTTTGTAGTAAATAATATAATAAATAAAAATAAAATAAACATAGTAGTAACTAATAATGTTATAAATAATATAGAAAACATAATAGAATTTGATATAGTATTTTATTTTTGTGATGAAAAATTTTTTGATCATAAAAAAATAATATTTTCTTGTGGAAAACTTAATAGTAGTAAGGTAGTTAGGGAAGTACTTCTTTTATGTCAAAAAGAAACCAATAACATAAATCAAGCTAAAAAGATAGCCAGAGGTTATAATAAAATAATATGCAAAGAGGAATCATAAAGAGTTTAAATTACTTGAAAAGGAGTATTTTGTCTATTATATATCCAAGTTCTTATAACTGCTTAAGTTGTAGTCAAGAACTAGATAGTATAGGACTTTGTAAAGAATGTGAGGATAAAATAGAGTATTGTAAAAATATAAAAATAATAGATAATATTAATGTATACAGTATTTCTTATTATGGTTACTCTATAAAAAAACTTATATTAGATTTTAAATACAAAAGCAATTTTAATTGTGGGGAATATTTAGGAGAGTTAATACTAAAGAAATTTAACGAAATAGATGAAGAATTTGATTATATAACTTGTGTTCCTTCAAGCAAAAATAAGTTAAAGGAAAGGGGTTTTAATCAATGCGAATTTCTAGCTAAATATTTAGCAGAAAATAAAAATATTTCGTATATAGAGTCTTTAAGAAAGCTTAACAAGACAAAGGAACAAAAACTTTTAAGTGCGGAAGAGAGAGAGAAAAATATAAAAAATGCTTTTTCTCTTATAGATAATAAAAGACTTATAGGGAAAAAGGTTTTGCTTTTAGATGATGTTATTACTACAGGCTTTACAATAGAAGCATGCATTAGAGAACTTAAAAAAATTAAAAGTATAGATTTAACTGTGATAGTTGTTGCAGAAAGTTTAAATTAAAATATATCCATAAGAAAAAGAGTTAATTATCTTTTTAAGGTTTATATATTTACAAAAAGTAGACATAGATTTATAAATTTGATATAATAATTATTGACTAGGTTTGTGGTTGAAAGTCGATGCCAGTCGCAGGCAAAACGATCCACGTAAGTTAAACAAAGATTTTAATGAGCATGGTGCGGCTTAGAAGTAAGACCTACCAGTATTTAAACTGAGAGGGTTAGTAGTGAGAGGTTAAATCCGGGTAGCAAAAGCTCCAGTAGGCGAGTGTGGGGTCAAAGACCAGGTCAACTAGTCATTAAAGAAGGTTGTTATATTCAATCTTCTTTTTATAAAAAACTTGAACAATCGTTTTCAATGTAGTAAAATATATTTATGGTTAATAATAATTTTTTATTAACTGGTCTTGGAAAGGGGCTGAATAACATGAAAGTAACAGTATACGCTAAGAATATTGAATTAACAGACGCATTAAAAAGCACAGTTGAGAAGAAGATTTCAAAATTGAGCAAGTATTTTGCTCCAGATGTTGAAGCAAAGGCTACATTAAGTGTAGTTAGAAATAATCAAATCGTAGAAGTTATGATTCCCTTTAATGGAATATATTTAAGAGGCGAAGAGTCTACAAATGATATGTACAAGTCCATTGATTTGGTTGAGGATAAATTAGAAGGACAAATAAGAAAGCAAAGAACTAAGCTTTTAAAGAAAAATAAATATGATTCCTTAAAATTTTCAACTATGAATGATGTTATAATTGAAGAAGAAAAAAATGATGCTAAAATTGTTAAAACTAAAAAGTTTGATATGAAACCAATGCTAAAAGATGAAGCGGTTTTACAAATGGAACTTATAAGTCATGATTTCTTCATATTTAAAAATGCTGAAACTAATGAATTAAACGTTATATATAAAAGAAAAGATGGTAACTACGGAATTATAGAACCAGATGATATGAAATAAAATTAAAAGTAGAAAAGAGGTATGAAATTTCATACCTCTTTTCTACTTTTAATGATTATATAAAGTGAAATGTTCAATTACACTTTAAGGAAGTACAAATTTAGAAAATTTTATTATAATATCTATTTAGAAACTTTAGATTTCTTGAAAAATTATTATAATAAATGATATAATTAAAATATTCAATAAGATAATTATGTTAATAAATTGATATTATGAATAGAATTACAAAAAATGTATAGAAAAAGAGGTATGGACTATGGGAATGCTTGATAAGATGTTTGGTAGTTATAGCGATAGAGAAGTAAAAAGAATAATACCTATAATAAATGAGATTGATGAGTTAGGTCCAGAAATAGAAAAGCTTTCTGACCAACAATTAAGAGAAAAAACATTTGAATTTAAAAATAGATATAACAATGGTGAAGATATAGATGATATTTTACCAGAAGCCTTTGCAGTATGTAGAGAAGCATCAACAAGAGTTTTAGGTAAAAAACATTATAGAGAACAATTAATAGGTGGAGTAGTTCTGCATCAAGGAAGAATTGCAGAAATGAAAACTGGAGAAGGTAAAACCTTAGTTGCTACACTTCCAGCATATTTGAATGGAATTTCTGGAAAGGGAGTTCATATAGTAACAGTTAATGATTATCTAGCTAAAAGAGATAAAGAAGAAATGGGAAAGCTTTATGAATTCTTAGGTTTAAAAACTGGAGTTATAGTTCATGAACTTAATAATGATCAAAGAAGGGAAGCTTATGCTGCGGATATAACTTATGGAACTAATAATGAATTTGGTTTTGATTATTTAAGGGATAATATGGTTATATACAAAGAAGAAAGAGTTCAAAGACCTCTTAATTTTTGTGTAGTTGATGAAGTTGACTCAATACTTATAGATGAAGCTAGAACCCCTCTTATAATATCAGGGGCTGGAGATAAATCAACAGAACTTTATAAAATAGCTGACTTTTTTGTTAAGAAACTTAAAGAAGAAGAAGATTTTACTTTAGATGAAAAGGCCCATGCTGTAATGCTTACAGATGAAGGTGTCGCAAAGGCAGAAAAAGCTTTTAAAATAGATAACTATGCTGATTTAGCTCACATAGAATTACAACATCATGTAACTCAAGCTTTAAAGGCTAACTTTATGATGAAGAGAGATAAAGATTACATGGTTAAGGATAATCAAATTGTAATAGTAGATGAGTTTACAGGAAGACTTATGGAAGGAAGAAGATATTCAGATGGTCTTCATCAAGCTATTGAAGCTAAAGAAGGTGTTAAGGTTCAAAGAGAGTCAAAAACATTAGCAACAATAACATTCCAAAATTACTTTAGAATGTATGAAAAGTTATCAGGAATGACAGGTACAGCATTAACTGAAGAAACTGAGTTTAGAGAAATCTATGGTTTAGATGTTATAGTTGTTCAAACCCACAGACCAATACAAAGAATGGATAAACCAGACTTAGTTTATAAAAGTGCTAAGGGAAAATATAATGCTATAGTAGAGGAAATAATAGAGACTCATAAAAGTGGTCAACCAGTTTTAGTTGGTACTACAAGTATTGAAAAATCAGAATATATATCTCATCTTTTAAAGAGAAAAGGTGTTCCACATAAAGTCTTAAATGCAAAGTATCATGAGCAAGAAGCAGAGATTGTATCTCGTGCAGGTGAACTTGGAAATATAACTATTGCAACTAATATGGCAGGTAGAGGTACTGATATAAAATTAGCTGATGGTGTTCGTGAGGTTGGTGGACTTAAGATAATTGGAACTGAAAGACATGAGTCTAGAAGAATAGATAATCAGCTAAGAGGTCGTTCAGGGCGTCAAGGAGACCCAGGTCAATCAAGATTCTATATATCTTTAGAAGATGATTTAATGAGAATATTTGGATCTGATAAACTTCAAGGAGTTGTAGAGAGGTTAGGACTTCAAGAAACAGAAGCAATAGAGAGTAAAATGGTAAGTAAATCCATAGAAAATGCACAAAAAAAGGTTGAAGGAAATAACTTTGATGTGAGAAAAACTCTTTTAGGTTATGACGATGTTATGAATAAACAAAGAGAAATTATATATAAGCAAAGAACTGAAGTTTTAGAGGGAATGAATCTAAAAGAGCAAATTCAAGACATGATAGAATATGTTATAGATAGTGCAGTAGATTCACATCTTAATAATGTCCTTCAAAGTGATTATGATAAAGAAATAGAAGCTTTATTAGTGTATTTACAGGATATATGTCTTCCTCATGGTGCAATAACTGCAAAAGATATTAAAAGCTTAGAAAATGATGTAATAAAGGAAAAGTTATTAAATATAGCTATAAATTTATATAAAGAAAAAGAACAGCATATAGGGGAAGAGAAAATAAGAGAAATAGAAAGAGTAATTCTTTTAAGAGTAGTTGATACTAAATGGATGGATCATATAGATAGCATGGATCATTTAAAGCAAGGTATAGGCCTTAGAGCTTATAGACAGCAAGATCCAACTCAAGCATATCAAATTGAAGGAAGTAACATGTTTGAGGATATGATTCATAGTATAAAGGTGGATACTGTAAGAATACTTTATCATACTAAAATAGAAGTTGAAACTCCACAAAGAGAATCAGTTATAGGGACAACAAAAACTGCAACAGTTCATGGAAACAATAATGAAGAAGATCTAAAAAAACAACCAATTAGAAATGATATAAAGGTTGGAAGAAATGACCCATGTCCTTGTGGAAGTGGTAAAAAGTATAAAGCTTGTTGTGGAAAAGATGTAGGATAGAAATTTTAATATGGGATTATATCGAGAAATTTGTCTTGATAAATCCCATATTTTTTAGTCTTTAAAGATATCAATAAGATTAAGTTTTTATATTAGTTATAGTTAAAGCTTAAGATTAGTTTTAAGAGAATACTTTACTTAGCTATATAATAATCTTTATGAAGAGAAAAAAAGAATATTTTTATAGTTACTATAGAATTAAAGTTATAAGTGATATACTATAAAATATATTTATTATGTTAGGAGTGGATTTTAGTGATTATAGAGCTAGAAAACCAATTAGGAAAGATTGAAGGCTTAAAAAAAAGAGTAAGAGAAATGGGGAATTCACTTTGACTTAGAAGGATTAAAAAAACAAAGTGAAGAACTAGAGTTTAAAATGCAAGAGTCAGATTTTTGGAATGATGTAGATAAAGCTCAAGAGATAACTCAAAAATCTAAAAGGTTAAAAGATAAAATAGAAAAGATAATAAATTTAGAAAAATCCCTAGAAGATATTGAAGTTTTAAAAGATATAGTAGATGGTGATGATACGGATACTATTAAAGAGATGATATGGGAAATAAAGTCCATTGAAAAACAAGTAGATGAGTTTAAAATAGAGATTTTATTATCAGGAGAATATGATAAAAATGATGCGATTTTAACTCTTCATACAGGAGTTGGCGGAAGTGATGCTAATGATTGGACTTATATGCTTTTAAGAATGTACACAAGATGGTGTGAGAAAAAAGGATATACAGTTAAGACTTTAGAATATCTTCCAGGGGATGAAGCAGGGGTTAAAAGTGTAACTTTATCTGTAAAAGGAGAATTTGCTTATGGATATTTAAAGGCTGAAAAAGGTATACATAGATTAGTTAGAATATCACCTTTTAATGCTAATGGAAAAAGACAAACTTCCTTTGCTTCTGTAGAAGTTTTACCAGAGCTTACAAAGAGTCAAGATATAGAAATCAATCCAGTAGATTTAAAGGTTGATACTTTTAGGGCAGGAGGTGCTGGAGGTCAGCACGTAAATAAAACTGAATCAGCAGTTAGAATAACCCATATACCAACAGGAATAGTTGTTCAATGCCAAAATGAAAGAAGTCAATTTTCAAACAGAGATACAGCAATGGCTATGTTAAAATCTAAACTTATAGAATTAAAAGAGAGAGCTCATAAAGATAAGATAGAGGACTTAACAGGTGAACTTAAAGATATGGGATGGGGAAGCCAAATAAGAAGTTATGTGTTCCATCCATATTCTTTAGTTAAAGACCACAGAACATCTGTTGAAACATCAAATGTTAGTTCTGTTATGGATGGGAATATAGACCAGTTTATAATAGCTTTTTTAACTAAATAAAACAAAACTGCTAAAAGTGGATTTTCTACCTTTAGCAGTTTTTTTATAGGAATTATTTTAAAGTTTCATTAATATAATCTTTTCTGTTTATTATTCATAATAAGAAGAAGTATAAATAATAAAAAAGTTATAACTCCTAAAATAATTAAATTTACTGTATTTAAAAGAAAGAATGTTGAAGAGGAATAAGCATAATCATATATTTCTGACATAGTAACTAAGAAGGCTCTATCTATTGCACTTTCACTTATATATTCTAATGTATCATATTTAGTATGAATTTTTGATACGTCTCCATCATTTATTGTTACTGAATCAATTCCATTATTTAAAAAGCTTGCGTGGTCTGAGGAATCCTTATTCTCTACTAAATAAGTTATTTCATTATTGTCACAGTATTTTTTTAAACTATCTAAAAGGTCACCTCTAGCCTTTTCATTTTCTCCTGTCATAAGAGTTAAAGGTATGTTATCATCACTACCTATCATATCAAAGTTTATTACCTTACTGCCTTCTAAGTGTTTACTGTTTTCACTAGCAAAACTATTTGAGCCTAAAAGGCCAAACTCTTCAGCATTTAAGCCAACAAAGATTATATCCCTATCAGGTGTTGGAAGAGAACTTAAAAGTGATGAAAGTTCCATAAGAAATGAAGCGCCAGAAGCATTGTCTAACGCACCTCTATATATGTTTCCAGCTAAATCTGTGCCTAAGTGGTCAAAGTGGGCTGTTAAAACAAGAGGAGATAATGATGAGTCTTTACCTTTTATAACACCTACTACATTGTTTATAGTAGTTTCTTCAGTAACATAAGGAAAGTAACAATTTATAGTATACCCAGTTTCACAGGCTTCCTTTATCTCTTTAAAAGTTTTAGGTGAAAGATTTACATATAAATCAAAAACAGATTCATAATCAAAGGAACTTCTAAACTCAAAAGAATCCATAGTAGTTGATATAAAAACAACTTTCTCTCCATTACTTGTTTTAGTTGCTAGGGCAGCAGTATTAGATGATACTGCATCTTCATTAGAGAAGGAAATATCATTTGCTCTAAAATTTAAAAAGGTGTCTTTAAAATCTCTGTTGTATTCAAAACTTTTTATTATGTTGCCAGAAGAATCAGTAATTGTTAAATATGGTTCTCCACTAATTCTTTTAGGATAAAAAACATTAAATGGATGTAGGTAGTTTAAGTTATAAGGCTGTAACATATTTTCTTTAAAATTATTTAAAATATAATTTTGAGCTAGAGTATTACCTTCTTCACCACATAGTCTGCCTTCTAATTCATCTGAAGTTAAATATTCAATATTACTAAGTACCTTAGAAGTGTCAAATTCATCTATATTAAATCTAGCTAACAAAGATGTATGAAATATAAAAAACATTAAAATAAACAAGAATTTAGTTAGGTTAAATCTTATACTTTTCATAATATACTCCTATAAAGTTATAGTTATAATTATGATTTACAAAATATAATTATTCTGTTTTTGTTAATATTTGTTTTTAATAAAATAAGTAATATAATATTACTAAAGGAAAGGTAGGAATTTATTTATGCAAAATATAAATGAAACTTTAGCAAAAGAGCTTAATATATCAATAAA
>JAUNBX010000050.1:12732-17444 GCA_030526875.1 Clostridium perfringens
TTATATTAAGTGGGAACTTTTTAGGGAATTTAGAAGAGGAAGCTTCAAAATATATAAATAAGGAGAAAGACGTTGAAACAGGGGAAGATGCACTAAAGGGTGCTATGGATATTATAAGTGAGATTATATCTGACAATGCTACCTTTAGGAAATGGATAAGAGATTTTATAAATAAGGAGGGTACTATAGAAACTAATGGAAAAAGTGACGATAGAACATCCTATGAAATGTATTATGATTACAAAGAAGCAATAAAGACAATTCCATCTCATAGAATTTTAGCTATAAATAGGGGAGAGAAGGAAAAAATTCTTCAAGTTAAGTTAATTTTTAATGAGGATAGAATAATTAATTATTTAGAAAAAAACATCTTAAAAGATAATATGATAACAGATGAATATTTAAAAAAGTCCATTAAAGATTCATTTAAAAGACTTATATTTCCATCAATAGAAAGAGAAATAAGAGCGGATTTAACAACAAGAGGGGAAGAGGGAGCTATTGATATATTTAAAGCTAATTTAAAAGCTCTTTTAATGCAGGCTCCTATAAAAGGGAAGGTTGTAATTGGATTTGACCCAGGCTTTAGAACAGGTTGTAAAATAGCTGTTTTAGATGATACAGGAAAGTTTGTTGAAAACGCAACAGTATATCCGACAATGCCTAGAAATGATATAAATGGAACTATAAAGGTATTAAAGGATTTAATTTATAGATATAATGTAGATGTAATTTCTCTAGGAAATGGAACAGCTTCAAGGGAGTCAGAAGAAGTTATCGAAAAATTAATAAGTGAAGTGAAAAAAGAAACAGGGAAAGATATTTATTATGTGATAGTATCTGAAGCTGGGGCATCAGTTTATTCAGCATCAGAACTTGCAAATAAGGAATACCCTAATTTAGATGTTACAGTTAGAGGTGCAATATCTATAGGAAGAAGACTTCAAGACCCATTAGCCGAGCTTGTTAAAATAGATCCTAAAGCAATTGGTGTAGGTCAATATCAACATGATGTAGCAGGAAAAAAATTAGATGAATCACTAAAAGGAGTTGTAGAAGATTGTGTTAATAATGTTGGAGTTGATTTAAACATAGCAACACCTGCACTTTTAAGTTATATATCAGGAGTAAATTCTACAATAGCTCAAAATATAGTTGCTTTTAGAGAAGAAAATGGAAAGTTCTCAAATAGAAAAGAACTTTTAAAAGTGAAAAGACTTGGTAAAAAAGTTTATGAGCAGTGTGCGGGATTTTTAAGAGTTTTAGAGAGTAAAGAAGTTTTAGATAATACATCAGTTCATCCTGAATCTTATGATGCTGCAAAAAAATTAATAAAGGTTTTAGGATTTAATGAAGATGAGTTAAAATGTGGGAACTTAAAAAATATAGACGAGAGAGTAAAAAATATTGGTCTTAATAAGTTAGCAGAAGAATTAAATATAGGTAAGCTTACTTTAGATGATATAATAAAGGAACTTAAAAAGCCAGGAAGAGATCCAAGAGAAGAACTTCCAAAACCTATTTTAAAGTCTGGAGTTATTGATATGAAAGACTTAAAAGATGGAATGATTCTTATGGGGACAGTAAGAAATGTTTCAGATTTTGGAGCTTTTGTAGATATAGGAGTTCACCAAGATGGGCTAGTTCATAAAAGTCAAATGGCTAATAGATTTGTAAAACATCCTTTAGATATAGTGAAAGTTGGAGATGTTATACAGGTTAAAATATTAGAAATAGATGAAAAAAGAAAGAGAATAGCACTTTCAATGAAGGATATATAAAATTTAGTAATATAAAGAGAAATATATTGACATTAAACTTTAATATTGATAAGATTAATAATATAAATGAATAGAGTCTTCGGGGCGAGGTGTAAATCCTCACCGGCGGTTATAGCCCGCAAGCTTTTTAAGCAGATTTGGTGAAATTCCAAGGCCGACAGTTAAAGTCTGGATGAGAGAAGATGTGTCATAAATATATTCTTATTGTAATGATATCAGTAACCCCGATGAGTAATCATCGGGGATTTTAATTTTACAGGAATTATTTTAAGAGAATTTATTATACTAATAAGTATACTTATGATATAGCTTCGAAGGAAAATAATATCTTAAGGGGAAGTATTATGGATTCAAAAAGAAATTTAAACAAGTTTATGAAAATATCATTATTATGTGCCATAGCATTAGTTTTAATGTATATTGAATTTCCTATAACACCATTTCCTTGGCTTAAAATAGATTTAAGTGATGTTCCAGCTCTTATGGGTGCATTTGCCTTTGGGCCAATAGCAGGAATAATCATAGAGATAGTAAAAAACATTTTAATAGTTTTAGTAAAGGGAACACAATCTGCCTTTGTAGGAGAAATAGCTAATATTTTAATTGGAATATCTTTAGTAGTTCCTTCAGCTGTTATATATAGAAAATGGAAAACAACAAAAGGTGCAGTTATTGGGATGATAGTAGGAGCAGTATGTATGCAAGTAGTTGGTATACTAGCTAATATATATATGCTTTTACCTCTTTACGGAATGCATTTAGAAGGTGCTGCTCTTATGAACTATATATTAATAGGTCTTGTACCTTTTAATGGAATAAAAGCTTTAGTAGCATCAGTAGTGACATTTTTATTATATAGAAGGTTACAAGGTAAAATATTCAAACAAGAAACTTTATGATGAAAGATTCTGTTTTAGTATAATATTTATTTCTAAAACTAACATTTATTTAAAAGAGAGATTAACAAAAAAACAGTGACAATGATTTGTCACTGTTTTTTCATATGTTTTAAATATTATGATTAAACATAATTATTGCATCCTCTTTATTATCTTCATAATACTTTTTTCTAACACTTTCTTTAATGAAACCAAATTTTTCATAAAGATTTTGTGCCTTAATATTAGAGGCGCGAACTTCTAAATTCATATCTTTTGTATCATTTTCTTTACAAAGTTTCATTATATTTTCCATTAATAAGTTTCCAATACCTTTTCCTCTAAAAGAATTAGATACTGCAATATTTGTAATATTGGCTTCTCCAACTATTATCCAAACTCCAACAAAGCCAATGACTCTATCGTCAGTCATGGCAACTAGATAATGGGCAAGTGGGTTTTTAATTTCATTTATGAAAGAATCTTTGCTCCAAGATATAGGAAAGCTCTCTTTACTTATTTCAACAACATCATCAATATGATTAAGTGTCATAGATTCAATTTTAATTTCCATAAGATTAAATCCCCATTCTAGCTTCATATTCTCTTTCAGCTTGAGATTTTCTTAGATAAACAGGATTAATTAAATCTAAGTCTTCCATAATTCCATCTTTGATTTTTTTAATTCCAAGTTCTCCAACGGATGCGGCTTTAGGAAAATTGCTGTGGTTTGGAGCAAAGAAACTATTAGGTAAAGTGTTTTTTAAATATTCCCTATGTTTAGAAACTCCATCACCAACAAAGATTATAGGAAGATTTTTTTCTTTTAAAATATCAACTAGTTCACCTATAGCTAGACACTTTTCTTCTATTAGTGGAGTTAAAGAATTATTTTCAGTTTTATAAAGGCAAGTATAGACATTGTCCCTAAGGGCATCCATTATAGGACATATTATTCCATTAAAAGATACCACATTATAAGCTAAAGCCTCTAATGTAGATATAGAAGTTAATGGTTTATGAGAACCAAAAGCTAAACCTTTTAAAGTAGCCATACCTATTCTAAGACCTGTAAAGGAACCAGGTCCTCTACTAATTACAAAACCATCAAGGCAGTTAACATCTATATTATATTCTTTTAAAATACTATCAATTAAATCCATTAATATAACTGAGTGTTGCTTTTTGTCATTAAAATTTATTTCACCTAAAACTTCATCATCTTTAACTAAAGCGCAAGTTGCTGTGCTAGATGATGAATCTACACTTAAAACTAACATATTTTAATCTCCTTTATGTAATTATATCTATCTCCAAAGGCTTTAATAGTTATTTTTCTAAAATTCTCGCCTTTCTCTGGTATTTTCTTTATGTTTATATAAAGATACTCAGAAGGAATGATTTCCTCTATATAATTTGCCCATTCAATAATGCTTACCTTATCACTAAAAATATACTCGTCAAAGCCGATAGCATATATTTCATCAGGGTCACTAACTCTATAAACATCAAAATGATTTAAGCCAAGTCTTCCACTTGAGTATTCATTAACTATATTAAAGGTAGGGCTTGTTATATGTTCTCCTATTCCAAGGCCAATGGCAATACCTTTACTAATGTGAGTTTTACCGGTTCCTAAATCCCCAGTTAAACATATTATATCACCAGGATTTACAAGAGTACCAATTTGTTTTCCTATATTAAATGTTTCTTCAACACTGTTTACTATAAGTTCCATAAAAAATCTCCTTTTAAAATTAGGGTGTTATTTAATATTTTATCCAAGTTTTAATAAAAAGAAAAGATTATAGGGAATTATTTAAAGATTTATAAGTAAAAATAAATATTACACCAAGATATTTCTTTATGTTAAAAACATTATTTAAAGTATAGCTTAAAATAATAATATAGGAAATGTATAATAAGAATAAAATTTAATAATAATATGACTAAAAGGTATTGCAATAAATTTAATTATATTATATAATATGTTGTGTGCTTAGGGGTATGGCTCAACGGTAGAGTAGTGGTCTCCAAAACCATTGGTTGTGGG